>JAJZCX010000145.1 GCA_021851625.1 Acidobacteriota bacterium
CTCCACTTGGGAGCCGGGCAGGAATGCCTTGAGGCCGATGTCCACCGTCAAGCCGCCCTTGACGCGGCTGATGGCCACACCGCTGACGATGGTCTTGTCTGCGGCAGCCTTTTCCAGCGTGTCCCAAATGCGATGACGCTGCGCTCTCTCATAGCTGAGCAGGTAGCCGCCCTCGTATTCATCGCGCTCAACGACCACCTCAATGACTTGGCCGGGTTGCAGCTTGGACTGGCCCGTGTGGTCCAGCACTTGCGCCAAGGGAATCAATCCCTCTGACTTCAGTCCCACGTCGACAACGACATGCTTGTCCGTCAGTTTGACGACGGTGCCGGTGACGAGGCTGTCCTCTGCCAGTGCGGCGGCCTCGGCAGCCTGTTCGCGGTCAAAGGATTCCAGAGCCGCCGCAAAATCTTCAAATGCGGCTTCTTCGTCGGACGTGTGGGTTGGCTCGCTGCTGACAGCGGAGGTGTAGGTGGATTCGGGGGCGTCGGCTTCTGCCGCGACCAAGGCGATGACGTTGGTTTCCAGTTCGGTGTTCAGGGGATTGCTCTCTGCGGTATCGGGATGGAGGGTTTTGCCCATGACTAACAGTTCCAGACTCCTAAAGCACTCAGCACTGGCGCAAATCCGGATTGCGTTGCGCATTCCGTGCGACAAGCGATGAACATATTCTGTCACCACCTGCTTTTTCCGGCTGCATTGTCTGGTGCAGCGCTGCTCAAGCCGCCCACCCTGCTCTGCAAACGGAACCTCGGACTTCATCCACCCGGAAGCTTGCATTCTGCTCTTGACGGCTGCGACGGGGAACGAGACGCAAAGCGCCAGTTCACGCAGCAGAAACATACCAGAGGAACTTCGGTTCGGGATGTATGGAAATCCGGTCGGGAAGCGGCTGCGCAGGAGTCCAGCGCACAGCGCTCCCAACATGACTATAGCAATCGCGGACAGGCAGGTCAATTCTTTTTCTGGGGCACACTGGGAATTCCATCTGCCTCCGTGCGCAACAGCACGGCCAGCGCAGCATGACTATACTGCCGCTTATGGACCTATTGTGGACGCCTTGGCGATACCGATACGTCAGCAGCGCCGATACAGAGCGGCGACAAGGAGTGCCCGCTGCGCTCAGTGCTTGGTTTGGGGACACGCACTGCGTCTTTTGTAATTTGCAGCAGGCCGCGCAGTATGCCGTTGAACACGGCATGGCACAACTGGAAGCCGATCGCGCGGCGAACATCATTCTGCGCGCGCAGCATTGCTTCGTGTGCATGAATGCATATCCGTACAACTCCGGCCACGCGATGATTCTGCCCTACGCACACACTGCGGACTTTGGCACGCTGGACGCCAATGTGGCTGCGGAGATGATGCTGCTGGCGCAGAAATTGGAGCGCGCACTGCGGCGCGTCTATCGGCCAGAGGGCGTCAACATGGGATTGAATCTGGGTAAGGCAGCGGGCGCCGGCGTGGCCGGGCACTTGCATCTGCACATGCTGCCGCGCTGGACCGGCGATACCAACTTCATGACCGTGACCGGTGAAACGCGCGTGCTGCCAGAAAACGTGGAGACGGCAGGCGACCGCCTGCGTGCTGCCTTGGACATGGTTTAAGAGCGCGGCTTACGACGAAGCGCCGCCGGTGGATACGGCTGTGGCGGGCATGGCCTCTGGTGCGCGCTGTTCCCGGTCCTCTCCATGCTCCCGAATGCGACTGGCCTCAAAGCTGACAATCTTCCAGTTCGCGCCATCGAAATGGTAGACACGTGTGTAACGGTAGCGTCCGCTGATGGCGCGGCCATTGTAGGTGCCCGATACCTCCGCAGTGGAGATGACCACTGCCGTGCTGCCATAGACGCGAATCTTATGCGTGGACGTGGTGATGGAGGCGAAGTGGATCGCGCCTGTGCGAATGGAGCGCAGCGTATCCGCCTTGGAGTCCAGTGTGCCATTGGGCGCAATGCCCAAGTAATCCTCGGCCAGCATGGAGTTGATCGCGCTGGCGTCGCCGTTTAGTTCTGCTGTTGTCCAGCGCTGCTCCAACGTTGCAATGGTGTGCCGAACTGTTTTCGGCGTGTGGGGATGGTGCTGGATGGCGTGCGCACAGGCTGCACCCGCCAAGAGAAGCAGGCCAGCGCAGAATGTCGCCCGCAACAAAGGATTGCCGCGCGGAAGCGGCAGGGGATGTCGTGCAAAAGCTCGGTGCTGTGCGATGGGGCGCATGGCGATCCGTCCCAAGGATCGTAGCCCGGTTTGCAGCGGGGAGTCAAAGAGAATTTGTGGCGTGTACCTGCATGATGAATGGTGCGCATTGCAGGAAATGAAGTTATGGCGTTTTCATGTCGAGTGTTTGCAAGGTTTCGGGTGCCCCATTCAAGCCGTCTTTTGCTGTTGGCTTGAGTGGGGGAAGGTCAGCACCACGATTCTTTCCCCGCCGAGCACACTCTGCCCGAAAATGATCGAGACATGGAAGATTATGCCAGCGCGTTCCAATCTTCAATGCTGCGCTCACGCATCCATTGGTACAGACCGCCGATGGCGTACTCACGAAAGTGCGCGGAGTTGCGATGCGCTTCTTGTGCTGCGGAGTCGCGGAACTGCTCGTAGATCAGGATTGTGTTGGGATCCTCGGCCAGTTCATGCGGAATGTAGGTGACGCAGCCCGGCTCACGGCGCGTAGCCTCGGTGAGCGGACGCAGAGCTTCTGTAACCCGCTCCCGATCCTCTGGGGCAAAGCGCATACGAACAACAAACGAGATCATTGTGCAGCCTCCTCGGCAGAGCAGCGTTCCAATACTTCCGTGGCGCAATGCGCACAGGGCGCTCGTGCGTTAACGCGCCACGGCCATGTTGTTCAATGCGGCGGTAAACTCCGGCGTCCACATGGTCTGTGCACGATCCGGCCCGGTGGAGATCATGCCGATGCGTGCACAGGATTCCGCCTCCAGAAAGCGCAGATACTCCTGCGCAGCCGTGGGTAGCTTGGACGGATCTGTGATGCCCTCCGTCGATTGCCGCCAACCCTTCAGATTTTTGTAGATCGGCTCGATCGACTCCAGCCCACGCACGTCGGCGGGGATGACATCGGTGACCTTGCCGTCGATTTTGTAGCCGGTGCAGACGGGGATGGTCTCCAGATCGTCGAGCACATCCAGCTTGGTGACCACCAGCCACTCCGCGCCGTTGATCTGGTTGGAGTAGCGCAGGAGCGGCAGATCGACCCAGCCGCAGCGACGAGGGCGCCCGGTAACCGCGCCATACTCCTGCCCGCGCGCGCGCAGCGCTTCGCCGATGGAGTCGTGAATCTCCGTGGGGAATGGGCCTTCGCCAACGCGGGTGATATAAGCCTTGGTGACGCCGATGACCGTGCCGATGTTCGTAGGGCCAATGCCGGTGCCGATGGAGGCTCCGCCCGCCGTGGCCGACGACGAAGTGACAAAGGGATACGTGCCGTGGTCAATATCGAGCAGCGTGCCCTGCGCGCCTTCAAACAAAATACTCTTGCCTGCACGCAACGCCTGGTTCAGTAGTACGCCAGTGTCCGTGACGTAGGGCGCGAGTTGCTCGGCGATGCGAGCATACTCGTTGTACATTTTGTTGGCGTCCAGCGGATCCGCGCCAAAGAGCGCGCGGGCGATGGTGTTCTTCTCGTGGCAGGCGTTTTGAATGTGCGTGCGCAGCAGGGCCGAGTTCAGCATGTCCACCACGCGCAGGCCGCCGCGCTTCATCTTGTCCTCATAGGCAGGGCCAATGCCGCGGCTGGTGGTGCCGATCTTCATGCGTCCCGGCGCGTTTTCCGCCGCCAGCTCGATCATGCGGTGATAGGGCAGAATAACGTGTGCGCGGTTGGAGACGAAGAGCTTGCCATCGGGGTGGATGCCCATCTCACGTAGACGGGCCACCTCTTGTAAAAAGGCCACCGGGTCCAGCACAACGCCGTTGCCAATGACGCCAATGCAATCCGGGCGCAGTACGCCGCAGGGAATCAGTTGCAGCACAAACTTTTTGCCGCCGATGATGACGGTGTGGCCGGCGTTGTGGCCTCCGGCGTAGCGGGCCACGACCGAAAAGCGGTCGGCCAAAACGTCCACAATCTTTCCCTTGCCCTCGTCGCCCCATTGGGCACCCAAAACCACGGCTGTTTTTGCTGGCATGTGTCTTCCCGTCTGTAGAATCCGGCGCACACCCACCGCTTGGCGCGCTCTTGGCACGCTGCTGCAAGCGGCTGGTTTGTTCCGGGAAAATGGTGCGGCTCCGGTGCAAACGCGAAGCGCCCCAAGGTCTAATCCTATACTACTTTGTGCGCGGATCAAATCACACCTACGCCAGATTCGATTTGCTGGACAACGATGGGGGAGAACATGCCGGAACTGCCTGAAGTGGAGACGGTCGCACGTGGCGTGGATGAGCGTGTGCGCGGGCGCAGCATCGTCTCTGTGCGCTTGGGGCGCAAGCCGGAACCATTCAAGACTCCACGCGCAGCCATGCTGGTTGCACTGGAAGGCCGTAGCATCGCGCGCGTGCATCGCGTGGGCAAACACATTGTGGTGGACTTGGCCGAAGCACAGGATGGCCGCGTCCGTGTGCAATGGCTGGTGCATCTGGGCATGACGGGCCGATTGCTGGTCAGTCGCGCCGAGGTCCCCATTCCCACCCACACGCACGCCGCTTTGCACTTGGACGATGGGCGCGAATTGCGCTTTGTCGATGCACGACGCTTTGGACGGCTGGCCATTCATGCCATGAGCGACGGCGGTGGATTTGCCGGAACGGGCAGGGAGCCGTTGACGATTGCGGCGGAGCCGTTTGTTGCGCTTTTTTCTGGACGAAATGCGCCGATCAAAGCGCTGCTGCTGAATCAAACGCTGCTGCAGGGGGTGGGCAATATCTACGCGGATGAGAGCCTATTTCGCGCCGGTATCCTTCCCAAGCGTCCAGCCTCCAGCCTGTCACGTGCCGAGTTGCTGGGCCTGCGTCGCGCTTTGCAGTCGGTGTTGCGC
>JAJZCX010000146.1 GCA_021851625.1 Acidobacteriota bacterium
CCATATTGGCCCGCATACACAGCCGAGGCCGCATGCGGCTGCCATCCCCCCACACCCATTTCAATGGCAACGTAGCGTATGTGATCCTGCATGTATCCAGTAATGGCCAGCAGCTTGTCCATGAAGTCAGTCTTGCCCGCGGTCAACTGCGCCACCTGCGCGGCAATCTCCGGCGTGTCCTCGGTGCGATCCGCGGAGAGATGCGCCTACCACTGGCCGATATTGCGCCAGTCTCCCGATTGCGTTGTCGCACCGCTCGCGGAATAGCTCAACAGCATCTCCGCATGCAAGCTCTGCCGCGCTGGAGCCAGCGGCTCCCGATGCACGGATGGCTGCGCTGGAATCTCCCAGTCCCAACTGTTCTCCCCATCCTGCACGGCAGCTACCGGCGCTAGATGCTTCCACGCGACCTGATATGCCGCTCTAGAGGGCAACTCCAAACGAACGCTCTGCCGCAACGCAGGCAGGTTGCCCGCCTGCAAATCAAAAAGCTGCGTGGTCAGATACGGCTCCAGCGCCTGCTTGTAACGGCTCCAGCGCCTGCTTGTATTCGAAGGCGATCACGCTGCCCGTATCGGCTCCAATAGCCGTGGCCTCTTGCAAATGCGCATCATCAAAAAGAACATCCGCGGCAACCGCATCCTCTGCCACATCCGCAATGTCTTTGCTCTTCACCGCATAGACGTGCCCGTCCGGCTCCACCGTCCAGACGTGCAGAAACTCCACCCGACTGCCCTTGTTGTAGGCAACAACAACGCCAGCCTCCGGCCTGCCCTGTGGACGCAGGATTTTGCGTACTTCCCGGTGATACAGCACGGCGTGGCCCGCTGCATCCACGCTCAGAGTGTCTTGGCGCAGCAACACGCAGGCGCTCACATCATCGCCATAGGCGGGCACTTGCATTTGCGCCGCCTGCATCGCCCAATCGGGAGCATTGACAGCAGCACACGCCTGGAACGCCACCGCGATCCAGCCCCACCCCACCAGCAGCGCTTTACTGCGCCGCCGCAACGGGAGCAACCTGAAAAATCGCTGACGATGTATCACCGACACTCACCTGACTATAGAAATTGTGAAGCTGCGTGTAATCCTTGGCATTGATGTAAATCGATGCCAGCACCATCATCCGTTGGAAGGTAACAGTATTGCCCGTCTGCACAGTCTTGGTCTGGTAAACGGCCACCTGCGGATCGGTTGCGCTCTCATCCTTGGGCAGGCTCTCCACCTGCACGCTGGTGGGTAGCTTCAACTCCACTTGATCCACCATCGTGTACGGATAATGGAAGTACACTGCAACCTTGCGCTCCGGCGCAACGAAAACCTGCTTGGCCTGCGCCCGAAAGAGTTGCGAGGGAACCAGCAAGCGATTCGACATCACCGTCGCCACCGGCCCGCTGATGCGATACTCCAGTATCAACGGCTGCTCGCCATCCTTGGCGTTGGCGGCGTTGGTCAAGCGCACCGTCATGCCCTTGGGCAGCATCGCTCGCAACAGATCCTCATAATTCTTGGTTGCGCCAGCAAAATCCCTATCCGCATCCCGTTGCCGCAACCATAACGCCTGTTGCCCACGGTAAACCAATTGCACCGTGCCATTCACCGTGCCATTGTTGGCCAGCCACAAGCTGGCTGTCCGCTGGGTGGACGTGTCCTTGTAACTGATGCCGGGGGTCTGCGCCAGCGCCGTGCCGGAGTCCGTCTGCCGCAGCCCGCCCGCGAGTGTATGCTCCCACGCCAATTGGCCATAGGGACAATACAACGCACCCGGATCAAAATACTGCTCCTGCCCATTCACTTTGACTATGGCGATTTCTCCGCCGAGTTGCTGCATACTCAAGTAGCTCGCAGAAAAAATATCCTTGTTTCGATTCGCCACATCCATCACGTATGCTTGCATACCCGCCGCACGAGCCATGGCAACAAAAAGCCGTGTAATCTGTCGCGGCGTGCCCCGCTTGCGCGTCCAAATATCATCGCTGCTCTTCGATGGCGACTGCTGCTCTGCCGCAGAAACGCTGCCCGCGTGCAGATACTTCGTGTTCTCAATCTGCATTACCGCGGCATAGATGCCCCGCAGCGTCTGCTCCTCGCTACCCTGCTTCAGCTTGGCAACTGCCTCCTTCACCTGCGGTCCGGGCTTGGCGATTTTATTGACGTCCTTCGACCAGTATTTCCCTTCGTTCTTCCAAAACTCCTGCTGCGATGCAGCCGATGAGTAGAAAAACTGCACGCGATAGGACAATCCGTGGATCGGTGGCAGATGCGCGGCGTGCGGCAGCGGCGGCACGTCCTGCATATCCAACGTCCATATACCAGCCACAGTGCCGCCTTCATTCCCAATGGTTGCCTGGGTCACCTTCAGCGGTCGCACCCCATCCGGCAACACGCTTGTGTAGTCCAGCATCCCCAAGTCGTTGCCATATTGATCTTGTACATATCGCGTGGCGCTCATCTGAATGGGAATAAAATCGTTGTGAATTTTTCGCGTGAACAACTCCGACTGCACGTACCAAGCTGGCTCCAGAACCAGACCATCTTCGTAGCTCACTGTGAATCGGTATTCAAGAATGCTGCCCACCTGCACATCCGGCATGACGAAGACCTTCTTGCGAATGCGTTCGCCGTTGGCATTCACCTCCATCTGATCCAGCCCGTTGCCTTGGAAGGGGATAACGGTTCCATCCTTGTGAATCGTCCGCCCCTCAAAGTTGTCGATTTCCTGCCAATGGCTGGCATAGTCAATCTTCAGGTTGCCGTACACATCTTTTCCGGCCTCCGTCAAAATCTTGATGCGCCGATGAAACACGATTGTATTTAGATATTTCAAACCACTATCCGTCTCTTCCCGATCCAAATAAATGGCAATCGCGCCCGGAGCCTTCGGCTCAGCGGTCATGCTTAACTCTTCCGGCGTGGGCGCTTGCCAGTTGGGTGCGGCGTGCGCAAAAGTGGGAGCAGAAAAAAAAACAGGCCAGAACAAGGACTCGAAACTTCCAATGACTCATTGCAGGTGGATCCTTCACGTACTGGATTTCTCTTCTTCACGGCAAACCCGGCACTACTGCACACGAAGATTCAGTTCGTCAGGAAGATACTTTCTACCACGCCCGGAAGACGGTAACAATCTATTTCCCAGAGAGGGTAGACGCGCTACTACCAGCGTGCGATGGGATACTCCATCCAACGCCAAAAGAGCGCAAAGAAGCCCACTCCGTTCTATTCTGGGTTCTCTGGGTTGTTGCGCTGGCGGAATTCCGTCACAATAGCAACAGCAGGCATATATTCAATCCAACCGTTCCACCACGCCGCCCTCGACCATGAAAAAAACCGCTGTCATTATTGGTGCAGGCCCAGCCGGCCTCACTGCCGCCCTCGAACTATTGCGCCGCTCGGATGTGCACCCCATCGTCCTGGAAGCATCGGATGAGATTGGCGGCATCTCGCGCACCATTCGTTACAAGGGCAATCGCATGGACATTGGCGGCCATCGCTTCTTTTCCAAGTCTGACCGCGTTATGGAGTGGTGGCTGGATCTGATGCCCGCCGCCGTGGCCGAGGGCGAACAGTCCGCCGTGCCCATTAGCTATCAGAACAAACAGCGCACCATCCCCACCGGCTCCGCGCCCGCATCCGGCGACCCCGATCTCGTGATGCTGGTGCGTCCGCGCAAAAGCAGAATCTACTTCCTGCGCCGCTTCTTCGATTACCCCATCAAGCTCACCGGCGATACGCTGCGCGGCCTCGGTGCCGTACGCACGGTTCAGGTCGGCTTTAGCTATCTGGCCGCCAAGCTCGCCCCACGCAAGCCAGAGACTTCGCTCGAAGACTTTATCGTCAACCGCTTTGGCAAACAACTCTACGGCCTCTTTTTCGAGTCCTACACGGAAAAAGTTTGGGGCGTGCATCCGCGCCACATCAGTGCGGAGTGGGGCGCACAGCGCATCAAGGGTCTGTCGCTCACCAGCGCCATCCGCCACTTCGTCAAACAAGCCTTCTCGAAAAAGAAACAGTCCGGCGACCTCAGCCAAAAGGGCACGGAGACCTCGCTCATCGAACGCTTCCTCTATCCCAAATTCGGCCCCGGCCAGCTTTGGGAGCACGTCGCCTCGCTCGTCACCCAAGGTGGCGGCGAGCTGCACATGCAGATGCGCGTCACGCAACTCCACACCAGCGGCAACCGCATCACACAGGTCACCGCCGTCGATGCCAGCGGTCAGACGCACACCTTCGCCGCCGATCACGTCATCTCCACCATGCCCATCCGTCACCTCATTCGCAGCCTGCAATGCCCCGTGCCGCAAGAGGTCATCGACATCAGCAACGGCCTCATCTACCGCGACTTCATCACCGTCGGCCTGCTCGTCAACCGCCTGCTCGTCACCGAGCCGGATGGCAGCACGCTGCGCGACACCTGGATCTACATCCAGGAGCCGGACGTGCAAGTGGGTCGTCTGCAAATCTTCAACAATTGGAGTCCGTGGATGGTAGCCGACCCCACCAAGGTCTGGATCGGCCTCGAATACTTCTGCAATGACACCGACGCGCTTTGGAAGATGCGCGATGACGAAGTGCAGGCCTTTGCCATCACCGAACTGGAAAAGATCGGCATGGTGCAGCGCAGCGATGTACTCGACGGCCACGTGGTGCGCGTGCCCAAAACCTATCCTGCCTACTTCGGCACCTATGACCGCTTCCCCGTGCTGCAACAGTTCACCGATCAGTTTGAGAATTTATATCTGGTGGGTCGCAACGGCATGCACAAGTACAACAATCAGGATCACTCCATGCTCACCGCCATGGAATCCGTGGACAACATCGTGCGCGGCACCCAAGGCAAAGGCAACATTTGGAGCATCAACACCGAGCAGGAGTACCACGAGGAAAAACGCTCGTAGTGTGGCGAGTCGTTCATTCTTGCAATCGATTTGTCATCCCGACCGTAGTGAAGCGAAGTGGAGGGATCTGCGTTTCCAACGGAGCCTATGCCC
>JAJZCX010000147.1:0-3723 GCA_021851625.1 Acidobacteriota bacterium
ACAAAAATAAGAATGAAGGGCAGAAGCGTAATGTAGCTTTGCGGCGCGCCTGCGGCGGCCAGTGCTGCGATCGTTGGTGTCACTGCTCAATCCTTGCCTCTGTCCGCTATGCGCGCAACCCTTGGGCTAGCGCTGCCGCGGACAGAGTTTCTTTTGGGAAAAATTCCCAGTGGCTTGCGTGTTGCAAAGCCGCCGGGTTCATCAAATCTCCTGACCGAAATCCTACGCAGCCGCACCCTGCCGCTGCCGCACTCGCTCAAGAAGTTCTGGAAGAGTCCCTAGCACCATAGCATCCCGCACGGATTGCATCGTGTCAAGGTAGAAGGCCAAATTGTGCATGGAATGGAGCACGGCGGCCAGCGGTTCCTTCGCAGCGAAGAGATGGCGCAAGTACGCCCGCGTGTAGCGTTTGCATACCGCGCATTTGCACTCTGGATCGAGCGGTTCCTGATCCTCGGCATAGCGCTGATTCTTGATATTCATTCGTCCTTGCGAGGTAAAGAGCAGCCCATGGCGCGCCGCGCGCGTGGGTAGCACGCAGTCCATCATATCCACGCCCATGGCCGCATATTCGACGATCTCATCCGGGTAGCCAACGCCCATCAAATAGCGTGGCTTGTCGGCAGGCAGCAGCGGCAGCGTCTCGGCGATGATCTCGCGTGTGCGTTCGCGCGGCTCGCCTACGCTTAAGCCGCCCATCGCATAGCCGGGCAGGTCGAGCGCCACCAGACGCTCGGCGGATTCGCGGCGCAGATCGGCATACATGCCGCCCTGCACGATGCCAAAAAGATTTTGCGTCTGGCCGTCGCGCTCGGCGTACCAAGGCACCTCGTGCTGATGCGCTAGAAAATGATCGCGGCTGCGCACGGCCCAGCGCTGCGTCAACTCCAGCGAGGCGCGCGCCCGCTCGCGCGTAGCCGGATACTCGGTGCACTCGTCGAAGGCCATCACAATGTCTGCGCCAAGAGCGATCTGCACATCCATCGAGTGTTCTGGCGAAAAAAAATGTGAAGAGCCATCCAAGTGCGAGCGGAAGCGCACACCCTCTTCGCTGACAGTGCGCAGTGCATTCAGACTGAAGACTTGGAAGCCGCCAGAGTCGGTGAGAATGGCGTGTGGCCAACTCATAAAGCGGTGCAATCCACCGAGGCGGCGCATGCGCTCATGGCCGGGGCGCAGATAGAGATGATACGTATTGCCCAGCAGAATCTGCGTGCCTGCCTCTTCGAGCCAGTGCTGCGGCACGGCCTTCACCGTGGCCGCCGTGCCCACCGGCATAAAGACCGGCGTCTCGACCACGCCATGCGGCAGTTGCATCGTGGCTCTGCGGCCCGCGCCGGTGCCGTGCTGCATCGTAAAAGAAAGCGCCATCGCTCTTGCCATTGTAGAGGGTGGGGCACTTGCCTTGATTGACGCATGATGGATAATGAGAGCGAAGCGCAGCGTGCTTCATTCAACGATGGAAAAAACCTTCATTGATCTCAATGAGAAATTCCCCGAATACCCGCACGCGCCCTGTGTCGAAGCAATTATTGATATTCGGGTCGAGCCGGAGAACCTGCCGGAAGAGCAATCACTCAAGACACTGCTCCAGTCTTCCGCCAATGGTTACGCCTTTGCCAATTCCATTCAGGCATTCAATCAGCAGATCACCTTTACCCAGGAACAGCCACAAAGTCCGACGGTTCAATGGCTCGGATTGCAATTACGCTCCAAGGATCAGAAGTATGTAGCACAATTTCGCAGAGATGGATTTGCGCTAAGCAGACTGCAGCCATATGAAAATTGGACAAATCTGCTTGAGGAGGCAATGCGTCTGTGGAAGCCATACGCAGATTTTGTCCGCCCCAAACAGGTCAACAGGCTTGGCTTGCGCTATGTAAACGTGATTGAGCCCAATTTTCCATTACAGCAACCAGCAGATTTTGGCGATTATGTGTACATAACGTTGCCAACTCCAGAAGATTTTGATTGTCCAATCACCAGTTTTTTGCACCAGCAGACGATGCAAGTACCCGGACATCCATATGCGATCAACATCATTAAAACGATGCGTCCCTCTCGCCCACCCATGATCGGTTTTGGCTTTATCCTCGATATCGATGTCGCCACGACACAGCCATTCCCGTTCGACAACACTGATCTGAGAAAATCGCTGAATGAGATGCGATGGCTGAAAAACAAGGTTTTTTTCGGTTCGATCACGGATACATCCAAGAGGATTTTTTCGCGATGACAGCAGCATTGGCACTTCCGCTCGATCCCATGCAAAATGTACGATCTGTTGAGACCCTATCTCGGGGCTCTGGCGAGGATTCCAATTATTCCTCAAGAAGGCTTGCGGAAGAGCATCAAATTCTTCAGGAATCTAACGTCCTCGGCCTAAACGCATCATGGGTGCGCGGCGAGGTTTCGCGCGTATACGATGAGTGCAAATCCAGTAACTGGGATGGCTACAGGGCTGAACCCGTCACTGCTGAGGCACGCGAAATCGCGCTCAATTTTCTATCCGCCCTTCCGCTGGTGACACCACCTCCCAGCGTTGGAGCAGAGCCGGATGGGCATATCACGCTGGAGTGGTATAAATCGCCCCGTCAGACGCTTTCGGTCAGCGTTAGCCCAAGTGGGCACATCTACTACGCGGCCCTAGTCGGCTCCAGCAAACAATATGGATCGCAACCGTTTTATGGGCTTGTCCCACGAGAGATTATTCATCTTATAGAGCGCATTGAGGCCGCATGATCGCAGCATGGCTTCGCAACTTGCGTAACCGCTTCCACAAAGCACATGTTTGCGTTATTGCAGACGATGAGCAGATTGCAAGATATGTTCTGTCTGAGCGGAACGTGCGGAAAGACAACACGATCAAGCCAGACGAATTCATTCCCCATCCCCATGCTGATCTTTCGGTCACGCGACACAATGGATTTTCCGATGAGCAAATCTGGCGAGTGGGACGGGCTGTTGCAACGGCTAGGAAACGACCATTGTGTGGCAGGGCCGACTTTGCAGCCTCAATAGTCCGAAAACAACCTCTTGATGTGGAGCCGGATCCGATCGCAGATAACCCCAACCACGCCATCATCACAGGGTGGCCTCCCGACAAGTCCAAGCAAAAGAGCATTGCACTAGAAATAGCTGCTGCCTCTGTCTACCACCCCTTGGCGTGATTTTCTCGGCGGCTCGCATCACAGCAATTTGATGTGGCCCCATCTCACCCGCTGTGGCCCAAGTGGTACGGCAGGCCTTTGAGGATGGTGAAGGCGCGGTAGACCTGCTCGGCCACCACCACGGCGGCCAGTTCATGGGCCAGCGTCATCGTCCCCAAGGACAGCAGCAAACCGGCTTGCGAACGGGCCTCAGGCGACCAGCCATCCGCCGGGCCAATCGCGAAGACGATGCGCTGCGCTCCGCTGCTCTGCTGCGTGTCCAACCATGCGGCCAAGGCCTCCGAGGTCATCGCTTTGCCGCGGCTATCCAGCAGCACCAGCAGCGGCGGTCTGCGCCCCTGCACCCGTGCACAGGCTTGCAACAGAGCCGCCTCCGACGGAAACACGGCGTGCTCGAATCGACAGAAACGCCCGATGCGCTCGCCGTATTCGCCCAGCCAAGCGCGCGCGTGGCCTTGGTTGCGCCCAGCGCGACGGACTTCGATCGTGGCCAGTTGCAATTCCATGAGCGATATCTCCGTTGTACTCCATCCGCCCCACACCAGCAGCACAA
>JAJZCX010000147.1:3733-4976 GCA_021851625.1 Acidobacteriota bacterium
TCCGATCTCGCCAAAATGGGACTCGGCGTTCGTCTTCGCTCAAGAAATTACTTGCCTTGCACTTTTTTTGCACACAAGAACAGCCGATTCGGATTAAGATGAGACCCTGCACTATCTTTCGTGCAGACAATCAAAAAGTTTTCGATCGCATATCCTTTGTATTTTCTTGATTTTCAGGAGCTTGGGATGCCAATTTTTCGCTGTGGCCCGGCCCGTTCCCTGCCTTGGCTTCTCCTCTGCTGCGCCGTACTGTTTGCCCCCAGGCTGGTTTGTGCGCAGGGCATTATCACGGGGGCCATTGCTGGCACAATCCTCGATCCCAATGGCGCAGTCGTACCCGGCGCGGATGTCACTGCCGTTGAACAAAGCACAGGCGCGCAACAGGACACCCGCACACTGGGCAACGGCGATTTCTCCTTTCCCAGCGCGCCCATTGGCATCTACTCCATCGCCATCGGCGCACAGGGGTTTCTTCCCATTCACGTGAACGGCGTGCGCGTGGTGGCAGGCGTGGTTTCGGAAGTCGGCGAAAAGAAGCTCGGCCTCGGCGGCGTGCAAGCCTCCGTCAGCGTGCAGCAAAACAACACAGTGCAGTTGGACACGACGGAATCCCAAGTCTCCACCGCATTTTCTTCCGTGCAATTGCAGAATCTGCCGTTAGCCAACGGCTTTGATTCCATCACGCTGCTCGTTCCCGGCGTAGCGCGTACGTTAAACGACACCTATAGCAACACGAATGGCGCGGGCATCTCGGTCAACGGCCAGCGCGGGCGCTCGAACAATTTTGAGATTGACGGCCAATCGAACAATGACAACTCCATCGGCGGGCCGATGATTTACTTCGACAACCAGGACGCGCTGGCCGAGATTCAGGTCATCACGGACAACTTCAGCGCCGAATACGGGCGCAATATGGGATCGGTGGTCAACTACATCACGAAGAGCGGGACGAACCGTTTCCATGGCACGGGATTTGAGTTCTACACCGGCTCCTGGCTCAGCTCGCTGGACAACCAGCAGAAGTCGCCGCTCTTCGGCTTCTGTCTGCCCGGACAGAGTCCAGCGAGCACTGGCTGCATTCCTCCCACTCTGCCGCGCTTGGTGGACAATCGCTTTGGCGGCACGATCGGTGGGCCAATCCAAAAAAACAAGCTCTGGTTTTTTGGCAGCGTATATTGGGAGCGCGCTTTCACCGGCACGCAACCCTCCGGCTCACAGGGTGCGGTGACGCCCACACTCACTG
>JAJZCX010000148.1 GCA_021851625.1 Acidobacteriota bacterium
CCCAACGCGCGGTTGATGTCGTCGGCCACTCCAGTGGTGGTTTCAAAGTCGGACTCATGCATCTCGATGGTCAGGGCGCGCATTCCCGCCAGTGACATGGGCACGGCGCGCTCGACCAGCCCGCCTTCAGGAATGCGCGCCGTATCAGGAAAGTTCATCTGCTTGGTGTTGCCATTGGCGCTAACCGAGTAGCCGCCCACCACCAGCGGCCCCTGCGCTTCGGCGTAAATCTGGCCATCCGGCCCGTAGAGCGGAGTCATCAGCAACATGCCGCCGGTCAAGCTGCGCGCATCCCCGGTGGATGCGACGGTAACGTCAATCCTCATGCCCGGCTGCGAAAAGGGCGGCAGCGTTGCTTCCACGAACACAGCGGCCATATTTTTCACCATCACCGTGGTCAACGGATACGGCACCACGACGCCCAGCCGTTGCAGCGTGGAAAAAAGCGTTTGCAATGGGAAGTAGGTCATTTGGCTGTCGCCGCTGTTTTGCAGTCCCACCACAACGCCGTAGCCAATCAATTGATTGTCGCGGATGCCTGCAATCGAGCTAACATCTTTCAGCAACGCTTCACGCACCACGGGATGTGCGTCGGCGCTGGTTGCACTGGCCGCTGGCGTGGCCGTGGTTTTCTGGGCTGGAGGATTCGACGTAGCCGAAGCAGGTGCAGCAGCCGAAGTTGCGGAGGGCTTCTGCCGCGCAGTGGAAACTTTGGCAGTTGGCTGCGCATTAGGCTGCTTCGCGGCAGTCTGTGCCAGAGCGGAGATCGGCAGCAGACTCACGAGCGCACACAGGCAAAGCCACAGGAAGCTCCACCGGCTCCGGCTCTGCGTCCTTCTCGTGTCCATCGAAATCGCGCGGTTCATAGCTGCGTCATCCTCAATTTTGCGTTGTTAAAAAATCGCAATTTTTTCCAACGTGCGCACCAGCCAGTTGGACCGGTGCGTGTAATCGTTGATGATGCCCTTGCCAACCACGCGCACCTCCAAGCCGGAAATTGCCGTGGAAAGAATTTGATCGGAGGGACTCACGTCTTCTGGGCGCACAATGCCGCGCAGCAGAACCGTTTCCGTCTGTTCGTTGAATTCCAACTGCCGCGCTGCGGAGATGACCAGCATCCCATTCGGCAACACGTCGGCCACCTCGCCTTCAATGGTTGTGTCCAAACTGTTGTTGGTCACACTTTGCCCTTGCGCGTTCAGCGCAGCGCTGGCGTTGGCATTGAGCACATTGGCTGCGGCGCTCGATTTGGATAAAGCGCTAAAGAGCGAGGTCAGTTGCGAGTTGGCCGTTGAGGCGCGCTGATTCTTCACTGTGCCCTGGGTCGAAGCGTTCAAACTCTCCGAAACCAAGATGGAGATCAGATCGTGCGGGTGTATGGCCTTCACGTCCGAGGAGAGTGTAGTCAATCGCCCCGTGCTCGACCAGATGGAGCCGGAGGTGCTCGCCGTTGGATACAACTGCTCGACGCGCGCGATGTACTCGGCCATGTCGGTGCTGGCCGGGTTGGGCTTGATCTGATTCGACGGCTGCTTTTTCTGCTTCTTTTTGTTGGCCCAGGCCGCGTGCGGCACCAGCAGGCACAGGGCCAGGCACAGCAGCGCGCAGAGCGCGGTACGTAAAGTTTGCTTTGCAAAAACATGCTGGCTCGTCATGGCAGCAACTCCACAGACCCAGCGCCGCGCACGACGCCTGCAATCGTCTCCGTCTTGCTGGAAAATCCGCTGGTGCTGCGTAGATGAATCACCTGCCCGGCCCGGCCATATTCCAACGCAACGGCGGCAAGGTTCATCTGCAAATCCGGCTCCTGGTTCCAGAGCGTCACACGGTCGCCCGCGTGCACCAGCATCGGCGCGATGGGCTGCGCGGTCTGCGCCGTCGGCTGCACTCGCAATTGAACGGATACGGGATGATAGGCGGGAATCTGCGCCAGTACAAAACCCTGCATCTGCATGGGAAGGGTTGGAGGCGTGATCGCGTGGGGCATCGACTGCTCGGCCAACGGAGTTGCAACCTGCGCCTGCATGGCTGCGTGGCGATCTTTTTGGGCAAGGGCAACATCCACCACAGGCCGCGTGGGATGCGCGCAGTCGCGCACCTGCGCCCAGGCTGCACCGAGCACGGGATCGTCCACGATGCGCAGCACGGCGTAACCCAGCGGCTGCGCAGATCGTTGCGCGTTGATGGGGACGACTGCGGCTGCACCCTGCTCGCGCAACCATTGCTGCACGGCTTGCTCCGGCGTAGGAGCGGTGCAGACCTGCGCATACAGATTGCAGGACAGCAATAGGGCTGCCAACAATGCGCCGCCAAGCGCCCAAAGATATTTTCTACTCGCCATGGTGGAACCGCTCCCCAGTATTGTTCGCCTGCTCCTGCTGCCCACTCCGCAACCAACTCTGCCGCACTAGCGAATCAGGTTGTTCACCTGCTGATACATCAGGTCTGCCGCAGTGGCCACTTTGGAGTTGCTCTCATAGGCCCGCTGCGCCAGAATCATCTGCACAAACTGCTCCACAATATCCACGTTGGAGTTCTCAACGTAGCCCTGCTGCAACGTGCCTGCTCCCGTGGTGTCGCCGGGATTGCCCAAGGCTGGCTGTCCAGAGGAGTAGGTTGCCTCAAACAGGTTGTTGCCCACGCTGTTCAGTCCGCCAGGATTGGTGAAGATGGCCAGTTGAATCTGACCGAGCTGCGCTGGATTCGTCTGCCCCGGCAGCGTCGCGTTCACCACGCCGTACTGCGTAATGGTCAGCGAGGTCGCATTTGACGGCACGGTGATGGTGGGGATAAGCAGATTGCCGTTGACATCCACCAACTGCCCCTGATTGTTCAATTGAAAATTTCCGGCGCGCGTGTAAGCGATGGTGCCGCTGGGCGTCTGCACCTGAAAGAAGCCCGTGCCCTGAATCGCCAAATCGAGCGGATTGTTGGTCTGGTTGAAGGAGCCTTGCGTCTGAATAATCTCCGTGGTCGAGGGCTGCGTGCCCAGGCCCACCTGCAAGCCCGCCGAGACGGTCTGCGCACTTTGCGCCGCGCCGGGCGTCACCAGGTTCTGGTAGATCATGTCTTGAAACTGCAACTGGCGGCTGCGAAAACCGGCAGTGGCCGAGTTGGCAAGATTGTTGGCGATCGTGTCCAGATTCAACTGCTGGGCGCTCATGCCGCTGGCGGCTGTGTACAAGGCTCGAATCATCGCTGCTGCTCCTGTTCTACGTTCCGAATGCTGCTGCCTGCGCTACGCCTTCCGTTGCGCCGGGTGTTTGTCCATCCCACTAGACGTGCGGCAGATCCTGGCTGGCATGCAAGTCCAGATCGTTGCCAAAGACCGAGAGTGCCTTCTGCATCATCTCCGCCTGCCGCTGCACCAAAATCAATTGCAACGTTCCGCGCACCACATCTTGGTTGGAGCTTTCGAGCACACCCTGATGCAGCGATCCTGTGGCTACCTGCCGGGTTGTAGTCGCCGGAACGGTGTACTGGCCGGTTCCGCCCGGCGTCAGTGGAGTGTTGGCGGGAAAGCTGACAATGCTGATCTGGCCCACCACCGCGCCCGCAACGGAGACTGCGCCGTCGGAGGCAATCGTCACCGGCCCGGTGGGCAGGCTGATGGTCTTGAAGGGTTTTTTGCGTGTGTCCAGCACCGGCTGCCCCTGGCTGTTGACCAGCAGTCCCTTCGCCGAGCGCTGGAAGGAACCGTCGCGGGTGTAGAGGATGGTGCCATCGGCCCGCCGTACCTGAAAGAAGCCTTGGCCCTCAATGGCCACATCCAATGGATTGCCCGTGGCCGACAACTGGCCCTGGTTGAGATCCACGCGATTGCCGCCGAGCACGCCGAAGTTGTTGACGGCCGTGTTCAATTGGGAGTTGAGCGCGTCCGGGCCAGTGACCGTATTGCGGAAATAATCCTTTTCCGCACGAAAGCCGCTGGTGTTGGTGTTGGCCAAATTGTTGGCCGCCGAGTCCAGAGCCTGCATCCGCGCCATCAGACCCGTAAATGCTGCATAATATCCGCTGTCCACGCTGGAACCCTCCCGCATGGGCTGCATGTGCAGCGAGAGGGCCGAAATGGGGCCGGACAGATTAGAAGAAACTCACAGTCGTCGGCGAGGAGTGTGTGGAGCTTAGAGCATTTTTGGCCAGAGCGTTTACGGTCGAGAAAGAGTAGCGGTCTCTCCCCACACGAGCCGCAAAGTGCACGGCTAGAATGGGGCACCAGAAATTTTGTTACGCTCTAGACCCGTCCCGCAGCCACGCCATGGGCTGCATGGGATTCGCAGCGGATGGAGAGGTGAATCTGGTGGCCCTGGAAGCGGTAGAGCCGCTCGGCCAGCAGTTGATTGCCTAATGGATGTAATACATAGCTGGAGCCGCAGACGATGGTTGGAGCCGAAAGCGCACAGCCAGAGTCCAAGCCGGGAATGCGGTTCTTCCATCCTCCGGCGATCATATTGCAAATCTCGCCAAAGGAGTCCAGCAGCGTGGAGTCCAACTCCTCCATCGTCGTTTGCGCGAGTTGCAGGGCCACAGCGTCCTGCATGGCGTGCGCATGGGCAGCTGCGGGGCCAGCCAATACGGGCGAAAGCAGGTGCATGGACATGGCGGCCACCGCCGCCGGTTCCGCGCACATGGTGCAGGAGCCGGTGATGCGCCCACCAAAGCCAAGAATCGCGCTCACCGGAGACAGCCATGACGCCGAGTGTGTGACCTGTCTTCCCATGCTTGTGGAAGCTGCTGGGCGTACGGGAACATCCATTGCCGTGCACGGCAGACCCAACATGCAGGCGAAGACCTCTTGCACCGCTGCGTCCAGGGCTTGGTTGGGGTCGGCAACGGGAACCGGGGCGGCCACTGCCGTGTGGATGCTGCGCTCCATCGCTGGGTCGAGTGTCATCGCGTCTTCCAGACCTTTCTGTGCCCTTGTCAAATTGCACTGCACCTGTCGCTGCACGCTGGGACTGCCCACTGCTAGTG
>JAJZCX010000149.1 GCA_021851625.1 Acidobacteriota bacterium
CAGCCAAATGCCAGAGATTCTCGACGTGCATGAGGTCAGCATGAAGCGGCTCGACAACACGCTGCAAATTACCTGCCACTGCACGCTGCGCGATGAGACGCGCATGTCTGTCGTGCACGCCGTCATTACACGCTTGGAAGACGCCGTAAAAGCAGCCATGCCAGAGGTAGCGCGCGTCTTTATTCATCCTGAACCCAACAGCGACAACCGTAGATAAAATTTTCGCAAGGAGAATCCTCCATGAAAGCCAATGCTACTTGGAAGAGTGAGATGCTCTTCGACGCGACCTCCCACAGTGGGCACACGGTTCTGTTTGACGGCGATCCCGCGCACACGCATGGTGCCAGCCCAATGGAGGTCGTCTTGATGGGCCTGTGCGGCTGCACGGCCATTGATGTCATATCAATCCTGCGCAAAAAACGCGAGCCGTTTACCGGCCTCACCGTCTCCGCAGAGGCCGAACAGGCTTCCGAGCCGCCCAAGGTCTTCACGCAGGTGCGCTTGGTCTATCGCGTCAGTGGCAATGTTTCGCACAAGGCGATGGAAGATGCGGTGCGGCTCTCCGAAACAAAATACTGTTCGGTCGCGGGCATGGTTTGCCAAACTGCGCGGATTGAATACGTAATTGAATATGTAGACTGAGAACCACAGTGCGCAATCTCTTTCAAACTCTGCTGGCAGGCATTGCACTCACCGGCATTGCATTGCTCTCAGCTCTGGCCGCCATGCGGCTGGCGATTCATGGGGCAGAGGTGCGCGTGCCATCACTGATAGGAATGACGATTGCGCAGGCGCTCGATGCTGCACACGCACAGGGTTTGCAATTGGAGATTGCCGATCACAACTACAACGCCAACACACCCGTCGGACACATCTTGCACCAGCAGCCGCAGGCGGGCGTCTTGGTGCGGAGCATGTGGAAGGTGCGCGTTACAGAGAGTCTGGGGCCACAAACGGTCACCGTCCCCGACGTTGTGGGCATGGACTCGCGCTTGGCCATCATCACCATTCGCCGCGCTGGCTTCAAACTGGGGGATGTGAATTCACTGCCCTTTTCACAGGCACTCACAGACACGGTCATTGCGCAGAGTCCGACGGCGCACGCTACTGCCGTGGAAAGCCCGCGCATTGCCCTACTCTTAGCCGCGCCGGTACCCACCAGCGCGCAGGCCTACGCCATGCCCAATCTTATCGGCGAACCCTACGCAACCGCATCGCAAACAATCTTGCAGGCAGGATTTCTGCTAGCCCCGGTGCTTGAGGTAGACGACAAACTCTATGCCAGCGGAATCGTGAGCGGCCAAGTACCAGAGGCGCGCAGTCGCGTTGAAACAGGCGCAGAGGTGCGCTTAACCGTCGAACGCTAAAAATTTTCCTGTCTCGACTCTACATATGCGCTGGCAGAAACGCTGCACATGCTTAGCTGAGCCGTTCCCCCGGCAACAGTGGATGTCCGCGCAAAAAATCCTGCGCAGCCATGCTGCGTTTGCCCTCCATCTGCACGTCGAGCAACTCCACATCTTCACCGTCTCCGCAACGTAGCAGCAATCGACCCTCTTCCATGTGCAACGTACCCGCAGGCAAAGTTGCTCTCGATGGATTCGGCAATCTGCGCATCTGCTGCACGGTGAATTTCTTTTCGCGCAACAGTCCATACGCGCCCGGCCAAGGCTGAAAGCCGCGCCAGCGGTTGAAGATTTCTGCCGCACTGCGCGTGGCATCGATGTGTCCATCCTCGCGTTGCAAGATGGGCGCAAGCGTGGCCAAGGCATCCTGCTGCGCAGTAGCAACGGATCTTCCTTGCTCCAGCGCGGCCAACGTCTCCACCATCAACGCTGCACCGGTTTCGGCCAAGATCGGAGCCAGTTCTGCGGCAGTCTGATCCGGCGCGATGGGCACTGTGCGTTGCAACAGCATGGCTCCCGTGTCCAAGCCTTCGTCGATGCGCATGGTGGTCACGCCCGTTTCCCGCTCGCCGCGCGCTATGGCCCACTGAATCGGAGCCGCTCCGCGATACTTGGGCAAGAGCGATGCGTGCAAATTCAAATTGCCATGTCGAGGCAAGGTGAGCATCCACGGTGGAATGATGCGCCCATAAGCGACGACAAGAATTGCGTCGGGCACAATGGTGCTTAGACGCTCTCGCAGCTCGTCATTGTTGCGGATTTTTTCCGGCTGTAGCACTGGCAAGCCCAGCCCCAGTGCGGCCTGTTTGACGGCGGAGAATTTTTGCTCCAATCCGCGGCCACTGGCGCGATCCGGCTGCGTCAGCACCAACTCCACGGCATGCCCGGCGGCCAAAACAGCGTGCAGTGTGGGCACGGCGAAGGCGGGTGTGCCGCAGAAGACCAAGCGCATAGGCGTCTACCACTCGCCCGCTTGGATCATCTTGCGAATCTTGCGCAGTTGCAGATCGCGCTTCAAACGGCTCAAGCGGTCGAAGAATAAAATTCCATCCAAGTGGTCGATCTCGTGCTGAAAGGCGCGCGCCAGCAATTCATCGCCTTCGATCTCAACAGGCTTGCCCTGCACATCCTGTGCCTGCACTTTGACGTGCGCAGCACGACGCACCTTGTCGCGAATATCCGGCAGACTCAGGCAACCTTCTTCCTCGTATTGTTTGCCTTCTGCGGTAACAATCTTCGGATTGATGAGAACGATCTTCTCTTCAGGATTTTTTTGAAAGCTGAGATCGATCACCGTCAGACGCTTGGAGATGCCGATCTGCGGCGCGGCCAATCCAATGCCGTGAGCCTCATACATGGAAGCAAACATGTCCTCCACCAAGCGGCGCAGTTTGGAGTCAAACTCCGTCACCGGCTCCGCCGGACGCTGGAGAACAGGATCGGGATACTTCACAATTTCGTAGATCATCGCAGTGTGCCTGTGCGGCTAAAATTTCCGAATCTGTTCGCAGTAGCCTTGATAGTTGCGCTGCATTTCGCGCAGCGAGTCGCCGCCAAACTTTTCCAGCACGGCCTTGGCCAGTGTGAGCGCGACCATCGCCTCCGCAGCCACACCCGCGGCGGGCACCACGCAAACATCGGAACGTTCATAGGCTGCCTTCACCGGCTCGCGCGTCTCAAAGCTGACCGAACCCAACGGACGGCGCAGCGTGGAGATCGGCTTCAAATAGCCGCGCACGATGACATCTTCGCCATTCGAGATGCCGCCTTCAATGCCGCCCGCATTGTTCTGCTCGCGTGCAAAGCGCGTAAAGTTCGGCGCGTCCTTATCCGCAGACTCGGCTGCATACAAAATTGGATCGTGCACTTCTGAGCCAAGCGAAGCTGCTGCCGTCACGCCGCGACCAATCTCGACGGCCTTTACCGCCTGCAATGACATCACGGACGCGGCCAGTGCTGTATCCAAACGCTCATCCCAGTTGGCATAGGTGCCCAAGCCCGGCGGCACGCCGTGCGCCACCACTTCAAAAACGCCACCGATGGAATCACCTGTGCGCAGCACGGCATCGACGGCTGCTTTCATGTGCTGCTCCGCTTCGACGTCCACGCAGTTCAACAGCACTTCGTCCTTGTCGAGCAGCGCGGCAATCTCGGCCCACTCGGCATCGCGCTGCAACTCCGCACCACCCACGCGGATCACGTGGCTGGCCACTTGAATACCCAGCGGCTGCAAAATTTGTTTGGCAATGGCTCCCGCAGCCACGCGCGCTGTGGACTCGCGCGCAGAGGCGCGCTCCAGCACATAGCGTGCATCGGGAAAATCATACTTCAGCGCACCAGCCAAATCCGCATGGCCCGGACGCGGCGAAGCCACTGCCTTGTGTTTGGCAGGGTCGCCCGCATCCACGGGCAAAATCTCGATCCAATTTTTCCAGTCGCGATTTTCCATGCGCATGGCAATGGGCGAGCCAATGGTTTTTCCGTGCCGCACGCCAGAGAGAATCTCCGCCGTGTCCTGCTCGATGCGCATCCGTCCACCGCGTCCGTAGCCCTGTTGCCTGCGCCACAGCTCGCGGTTTACCTGCACAATGTCAACGGGAACGCCCGCAGGAACGCCGGAAAGCATGGCGATTAAACACTCGCCGTGCGACTCTCCAGCCGTAGAAAATCGAAGCA
This sequence comes from Acidobacteriota bacterium, assembly GCA_021851625.1. GTDB lineage: Bacteria > Acidobacteriota > Terriglobia > Terriglobales > Acidobacteriaceae > JAJZCX01. Next base: position 4,083 of record JAJZCX010000149.1, read on the forward strand.
TACTCTTGCCGTCCTCAAAACAATGGTAGGGGATGCGTAAGGCTTTCTTTGATTCTAAATGCTGGCCTCATTTGCCCGCGATCCAGCGGTATTGCTGCGCCGTCAACGGCACAACGGAGAGCCTTCCCTGCCGCAGCAGAGGCGAATCCGCAAAGATGGATTCGGCCTTCATCGCATCCAAAGTTTTTTGTGACGCCAGCGGTTTACCGCAGCGAATCCGCACCAGCGGCACCTTCGGATCGCTCGCATCCACGTGAAGAACCGTTGCCGTTCCCATCGCCACGCGCGCACCACCCGTGTGATAAATGACCAGCGTTTCTCCAGGCAACATCTCGCGCAAATACTTCACCGCTTGCGGATTCGTCACACCATCCCAGACCGTCTCTCCATCGCGTTGCAGATCGGCAAAGGAATAGACATCCGGCTCGGACTTCAACAGAAATGGCATCAGGAATTTTCCTTCGCGCCGAGCGTGGCATCAACGGACGCACCGGCCAAAAACTGACGCGTGTTGATCATGGCGCGATCCAGCGCGCGCACGCGATCCACATATTCGGGTGGTGTCGCTCCCGGTGCTGCGGGAGCGCAAGCCTCCAGCATGGCCAGCATCTTGGCCTCGGCGTCGTCCAGGTAATGCAGCAGAACGGCTTCAGGAATCATCGGCAGCTTGGGCGAGCCAAACTCGTGCGTGCCGTGGTGACTCAAAATAATATGCTCGACCAAAATGCGCAGGCGCTCCGGGAAGTTGGGCAGGGTGCGCACTTTTTCGTTGAGCAAGCGCGCGCCAATGGAGATGTGGCCGATCAACTGGCCCTCCAGCGTGTACTCAAAGCTGGTGCCCCACGACAGCTCGTAGATTTTC
>JAJZCX010000150.1 GCA_021851625.1 Acidobacteriota bacterium
GCGCTGCTGGCCATGGTGAAGATGCCCATCGTCTGAAACGCGGAGTGAATGGAGTACTCCACTTGCTCCACTTTTTTGCGGTCGGACTGGGAGGAGGAAAAGAGCACCACAAAAAATGCGAAGAGCAGCGTGATGAAATCGGCGTAGGAGACCAGCCAGCGTTCATGGCTGACGTGCTCGTGCTTTTTTTTGTGGCTCATTACTTGGCCGCCTCGGCATGGGGGTGCTGCTCAGTCAAAAATGTCTTCAGTTTGGTTTCCACCATGCGCGGATTCATCCCTTCCATGATGGAGATGACGCCTTCGAGCATCATTTCCTTCTGCACCTGCTCTTCACGCTGGCGGATTTTGAGCTTGCCCGCAACCGGCAGGTAGACCAGATTGGCCGAAGCCACGCCATAAATCGTCGCAACAAAGGCAACGGCAATGCCGCGTCCCACTTCGTTGATGTTGTCCAAGTGCTGCATCACCTGAATCAGACCCAGCACCGCACCAATGATGCCCACCGTGGGCGAATAGCCGCCGGCAGATTCGAAAACCTGTGGAATGCGCTCTTCATTCTCGCCTTGGTTGTCCAGTTCCAGTTGCATGATCTTGCGCAGCTCGCCGGGATCGGTGCCGTCAACGGCCAGCATGAGTGCCTGCTTCAAAAATGAATCGTGTACCGAGGCCAGGTCTGCGTCCAGAGAAACAATGCCGCTTTTGCGGGCCTTGTTGGCAAAGCCTACGAGCTGGGCGATCAGCGCGGTGCCATCTGGCTCGCCGCTGAAGAAGACCCGCGCCAGATTCTTTAGGGCTCCCAAAACAATGCGCATTGGAAACTGGAGCAGAATCGCTCCGATGGTGCCACCAAAAACAATAATGGCCGCCGTCGGCTGCAAGATTTGCCCAATCCTGCCGCCCTCCATCATCATGCCGGTCAGAATGCCCCCGATGGCCAGGACCACTCCGCCAAAGCTGCTCTTATCCATGATGATTCACTCCACTTCGCAAAAAATTCATCGGTTACGACTGCCATGCGTGGCGGCCCTGTTGATGGCTAATCCTCTTCACGCTGTCGTCGGCGCCAACTTCTGTCTTCTTCATCGGCCATCTCATGCTTGGCGGATTTGGCCTGTTCGACCGCGTTGGAAGCCGCCTTGGCGCTCATAGCGGTCTCGCGCGCTGGGGAGTATCCCTCGACCGACTGCTGCGCCAGCGGAAACGCCGCGCGCAGCAGTCCGGAACGATAGGCATGCACACGCGCCATCAGTTCTTCACAGGTTTCCGCAACAACAATCTTCTCTCCCGTGACCAGCGTGATCACTGTGTCGGGATTGGCCTCCGCATAGCGGATCAGGTCGCTGTTGAGCACCATCGTTTCGCCGTTCAAGCGCGAGAGTTGGATCATGGGAGCCTTCTTGGCTGCAATTTTGCAGCTATAGATGAGGTATCGGCGCAAGGCGAAGAAAGATGACACCCATACAAGAAAACGCAGGCACGCATTTCCAGCGTGGCACAGGTTACCAGCGGGAGAAATCTTCTTTGGCAAGTAAAGTGCTACGAGCCAAGGCCGATGTAAGCCGGTGAGTGCGGAATTTCAGGCCGCGCGGATTCTTCCTCAAACCGCCCCGGGCAACAGGGACGGGATGGAGACGAATCCGCAAGGATAGAAACCCGCCAACCACCATCTCTATCGGTCTTCAGGAGCGGAATTATGTCCTTAGGCGTATTGAATAACATCTCTGCCATCTACGCAGAGAACAACCTGAACCAGACAAACGCCAGCTTACAGAACGTGCTGACGCAGCTTTCGTCTGGTTCGAGCATTAACTCCGGTGCAGATAACGCCGCTGGTCTTTCTCTGGCCGACGGTCTCGGTGCCAACGCTACGGCCCTCACCCAATCAGCGACCAATGCCAGCAGTGGCGTGGGCCTGTTGCAGGTGGCCGATGGCGCGCTGTCGCAGGTCACCAATCTGCTTAACCGTGCCGTTACGCTGGCCACAGAGGCAAGCAACGGTACGCTCAACACCACCCAGGATGCGGCAGCCAATCAGGAGTATCAGTCGATCCTGGCCGAAATCAATAACATCGGCTCTACGTCAAGCTATAACGGCGTGGGGGTATTTGGATCGAATACATCCATCTTCACCGGGGATGCGTCCGCGATTGGATCCAGCATTGATACGCTGAGTATCAAATCGCTGAGTTCCTCCAGCGTCGGCGACGTGGGCGGAGTTATCACGGCGGCGACCACAGCCAATGTTTACACCGGTGCCGGAGTGTTGTCGACGGCAACAACTGCGGGGGCAAGCACTTTGACCTTCCAGTCAGCACCCACGTATGGAAACCTCGCAGGTTCGGTTGTAGGAAACACAGAAACCTTTACAGCTAGCTCAGCTTCCGACACCTTCACCTTGGGAGCGAATGCATTTAACGGCACTGCCACGAACACCGCCATCACCACACCCTCTTCGTTGACGGCAATTGCGGCAGCGTTGAATGCTCAGGCTACGTTTGATCACAGCACGAATGCAGTTTCTTTTGTGGCATCTGTCAATAGCGCAGGAACGCAGCTCACAATTACGTCGAATGGTACGACACCAACGGCTCCGACAGCAGCCACGCTGACGGCAGCAACCACAGGCGTGAATGTAAGCGTTGCCACTGGATCAACGATCGCGAACGTGGCCAGTGATATCAACAGCGCCAACATCACCGGCATCTCTGCCACCGTGACTACGGCTGGCGGATATTCCAGTCTGGTTGTTACGGATAATGGCGCAGCACTGCAAAGCTTCACTGGCAATGGTGCGGCAGATAACGGACTGAGCAGCGCCACTGGATTTGGAGCTACTTCTGCCGCTTTTACCGCCAGCGGCGGCGCAGCCACCAATGGCATCTCCTATACAACGGGCACCGGGACAAACCTGAGCTCAACAGATCTCAGCACTGCGACTGATGCGCAAACGGCTTTGACCGCTGTCAACAACGCCATTACTGATGTGGCCGCACAACGCGGGTATCTGGGTTCACAGATCAACACGCTGAATGCGGAGGCCAATGTTGCCAGCACGGAATACACCAACGTCGTTTCGGCCCAAAACAACATTATGGCCACCGACTACGGTAGTGCCACATCGAATCTGTCCAAGTACCAGATTCTGAGCCAGACCGGCATTAGCGCTTTGGCCCAGGCCAACACGGTACAGCAGGAGGTTTTGAAGCTGTTGCAGTAAATAAGCAGCAACGCTCAGCATGGCGGAAGGTGCAGCCCTCGCACCTTCCGCATTTTTTTTGCAATCAAGCATAACCGTTGTTCCCAACCGCAGATTCCTCCACTGCGGCTGCTGACGCAGCCTTCGGTCGGAATGAAAAAGCATAGAAATATGAGTCATTCTGAGGAGCGTAGCGACGAAGAATCCAGAGAATACCGGCTGCGTAAATACAGCCATCGCCTTCTGGATTCTTCACTCCCGTTGGTCGCTCAGCATGACTCTCGCATAGCAAAAATCATCGCACACTCTCACTCGGCCCTTCCGAGAGTGCACGCACCACCCATACTTTGTCATTCCGAGCGAAGTAGCACGCAGTGCTGCGGAGTCGAGGAATCTGCGGTGGGCATATCGCCCAAGAACGACAATCCGGCTGAAGTTTTTCCATCACTCGCCGATGGAAACCACAGAGGGCAGATGCAGCGTGGGCCGTTTGGCCAAGCGTGCATCCGCAAGAGGGTGCGGCAATGGGTACAGTCGGTATCAGCTTCGGATCACCCACCAGCGGGCAGGGCTTCAACGTTTCGCAGACGGTCAGCCAGATCACGTCCATCATGCAGAATATCGAGACACCCTGGAAGACCCAGCTCACCCAATTACAGGCCCAAGACACCGTGTATACGACGTTGGGTACGGACTTGTCGAATCTGACCACGAGTTTGCAGGCACTGACAAATTTTCAAGGAGTCCTAGAATCCAAGCAGGGATCCAGTTCCAATACCAATGTGTTGCAACTACTCTCGGCCAGCAACACCGCGCTGGCGGGCAGTCATACGGTAACGGTGAATAGCTTGGCGCAAACAAATTCTTACTACTCAGAAGACTTTACGAATCCCAATGATCTAGTCAATGGCAGCCTGACCCTGACGGTCAATGGTGGCACTCCGGTGACCATCAACACGGCTTCTGGTGGAGAAACCATCGCGCAAATTGCCTCGGATATAAATAATGCGAACGCGGGCGTGACGGCCAACATCATCACAGATTCTGGTGGGTCAAGATTGTCCCTGGTTAGCAACACCAGCGGCACGACAGGAAACTTTACCGTCGGCACCACGCTGACGGATGCTACAAACACCACGAATACAATTGCTTTTACACAGGCACAAGCTGGGTCGAATGCTTCCTTTGTCGTGGACGGCATCAGCGAGACAAGTGCCTCCAATACTGTGACGAATGCGATCCCTGGCGTTAGCTTTCAGTTGCTCTCTGCTGCCTCCACCAGCCCGGTGCAGGTGGAAATTGCCAATAACAATACTGCGGTGGAAACGGCAGTGCAGAGCTTTGTTACTGCTTACAATACTGCGCTAACGGATCTAAATACTCAGGAAGGCAATACCAGCGCGGGTACGCCAGAACCACTTTTTGGCAGCCCGACGGTTGCCCTTTTGCAGTCCCAATTGCAATCGGCGATGACGTACATTGTTCCCTCTGGCCTGACGGCTACGGGAAGTCAAAGCACGGGTTATACCTTCACGGCACCTTCCGCAACGGACACATACACGGCAGCAGCGGGAGCCTTTGGGACGGGAGCCAGTGGCACAGGATCCAGCGCAGCGATCACGACACCTTCGACCTTAACGCAGATTGCCGCAGACCTGAATGCATCCGGCACGGGTTACTCCGCTACGTTGAATTCAACGGATACCGCCATGACAGTAACGGCATCTTCCTCAAC
>JAJZCX010000151.1 GCA_021851625.1 Acidobacteriota bacterium
AACCCGCGCCGCCATGAAGCAGTTGCTCACCGACATTCAGGATGGCACCTTCGCCAAGAACTGGATCAACGAGAACAACACAGGCCGCAAGTGGTTTGAAGCCAAGCGTGCCGAAGAGGCCAAGCACTCCATTGAGGCCGTCGGCGAACCGCTGCGCGCTTCCATGCAGTTCTTGGATTCGGTCATCGTCAAGGACAACACCGTGCAGCGCAACACGCCCAAGGCCCAGGAAACGGCCACCGTCGGCGCGTAACGCCACACAATCCACGCACACCAGCAAGGGAGCCGCTCTGGCTCCCTTGCTTTTTTCTGCGCGAACAAATGCACGTATCATGACAAGTGCATGTCCCATCTGCTCGCAGTCAACCATTTGTCTATCGCGTTTCCCACGCCGCAAGGCGAGCACGCAGCCGTACGCGCGGCCAGCTTCTCCATTGCCGCGGGTGAAGTACTGGGGCTGGTCGGCGAATCGGGATCGGGGAAATCGGTGATATCGCTGGCGATTCTACGCTTGCTGGCTCCGCAGGCGCGCGTCACGGGAGAGATTCATTTCGACGGGAAAAATCTGCTCGCACTGCCCGCATCGCAGATGCGTGCCCTGCGCGGCAGTGCTGTGTCCATGATCTTTCAAGAGCCAATGACGGCGCTGAACCCCGTGATGCGCATCGGCCATCAGGTGGCGGAGGCGATTGCCGTGCACAATCCCGACCTGCGTCGCAAAGAGTTGCGCAGGCGCGCCATCGCAGCGCTGGAATCCGTCGCCTTGCCAGAGGCCGAACGCAGATACGACGATTATCCGCACCAATTCTCTGGTGGGCAGTTGCAGCGCATCGGCATCGCCATGGCCATTGCCAACCGCCCGCGTCTGCTGATCGCCGACGAACCCACCACGGCGCTCGATGGCACGGTGCAGGCGCAGATTCTCGATCTGCTGGACGATCTGCGCAGACAGCACAACCTGGCGCTGCTCTTCATCTCACACGATCTCTCCGTCGTGGCGCGCATTGCGCAGCGTGTGGCCGTCCTTCGGCGCGGAGAAATTGTGGAGCAGGGCGCGAGTGCGCAGATATTTTCCGCGCCACAGCACGCTTACACTCGCAGCCTGCTGGCTGCGGTTCCCACCTTGCAAACACCGCGCGACCGTCCGCTGACTACATTGCTCTAAATCGCTTTCCAAATGCGTTACCATCGAAGGTTGCGCCGCGCGTATTCTTTGCGCGGCAGAATTTTTTTATGCGTGCATTGATTCTCAGCGATATTCACTCGAACATTGATGCCTTGGAAGCAGTGCTGGCCGCCGCGCCTGTGCACGATGTGGTCTGGAATTTGGGCGATGTGGTCGGCTATGGTGCCGCGCCCAACGCCGTCATCGACTGCGTGCGCGATCTGGCGGTGGTGCATGTACGCGGCAATCATGACCGCGGCTGCTCCGGCCTGCTCCACGCGGAAGAATTCAATCCCATGGCGCTGGCCGCCGTGCGTTGGACGCAAAAGGAACTCAGCAGCGAGAACATGCAATGGCTACGCAAGGTTCCGCGCGGCCCGGTGCACACCACGGGAAAAGCCACGCTGTGCGTGCATGGTTCACCGCTGCATGAGGATCAATATGTGCAGGCGCAACCAGAGGCACGCGCAGCGATTGCGGCAACGAAAGAGCCGCTCATCTTTTTCGGTCACACACATGTGCAGGGCGGCTTCGCCGTCAATCCCGATGGCGACGGCTTCACGCTGACGCCCAGATACGCATCCCCGAACGCGATCGATTTTTACGAGTTGAAGCTGCGCCAAGGCGCGCGCTATATGCTGAACCCTGGCTCCGTTGGCCAACCGCGCGACCGCGACTGGCGCGCTGCCTTTGCACTATATGACAGCGTGGCGCAGAGTGTAATTTTTGGTCGAGTTCCGTACATGGTGCAGGCCGCGCAGATTCGCATCCTGCGCGCCGGGCTGCCAGAGAGTCTGGCCACGCGCCTGCGCATTGGCCGCTGAAGGCGGCGTAGTGCGTCTTCTCAAGACAAAGCGGTCGGTTCGCTTTCGCAAACAGACCGCCTCGCCACAACAAGAACCGCAAAAAAGATCTACGCGGTTTCCGCTTCGCGGCTGACCGTCACCTTCAGGTGCGCGGTCACCTCGCGGTGCAGGCGCACCGGCACGTGGAACTCGCCCAGCGCCTTCAACGGCTCGGCCAGATGCACCTTCTTGCGATCGATCTGGAAGCCCTGCGCTTCAAGAGCCTGCGTGATGTCGGCAGCGGTGACGGAGCCGAAGATGTGGTCGTTGTCGCCGGACTTGCGCGCAAAGCTGAGCGCAACGGTTTCCAACTGCTGCAACAGCAACTCGGCCTCGCCCTTCAGCTTGGCGGAGCGGCGAACGCTGGCGGTCTTCATCTGCTCGATGACGGCCTTGTTGGCGCTGGTGGCTTGAATGGCCAGCTTGCGCGGCAAAAGAAAATTGCGGCCATAGCCATCGGCCACCTTCACAATGTCTCCCTGGTGACCCAGGTTGAGCACGTCTTCCTTCAAAATGACTTCCATGATTCTCTCCCAATCTTGAACCGCACACCCGTTGTCTGCGCGGCTATTGCGACAGCGCAGCGAAGACAGCAGGGCGGGCGGATATGTGTTCGCGGCTAGAAGCGCGCGGCAAACGGCAACAGCGCAATGTTGCGCGCCTGCTTGATGGCCCGTGTCAGACGGCGCTGATGTGGCGTGCAGACGCCGGTCAGACGCCGGGGCACGATCTTGCCACGCTCGGCGACAAACTGCTGCAACAGGCGCACATCACGATACGGAATGGCGTCAATCTTTTCCGCACAGAATTTGCAAACTTTCTTGCGGCGGAAAAACTTGCGTCCGCCCTGTCCACCGGGACCCCCGCTGCGACCCGCAGGCCGTCCGCCGGAGGCAGGCCCGTCCTGCCGGGGTGCTTGTGTGGTTTCCTCTGCCATACTCAACTTCCTTTCTGGGCCGAGCCTTTCGGTTCGGCGATTCCGATCCGCATGTGCGGATGAAAATTTTTGCGGGCTGCTGGTGCGTGCTCACGCTTGTGCGCCGCTCGCCAGCCCGGTTGTCCAACGCAGACTACGCGCTGGCTGCGGCCTCGGCTGCAGGAGCTTCGATTGCAACCTCTGCGACCGCGACGGGGACTTGGACTGGCTCCACCACCGCTGCCGCCTGCTGCACTGCGCTCTGCTTGATGCGCGTGGAGCGAATCTTGCGAATCTTGGCCAGGCGCTTCTCTTCTTCGTCCATGCGCACGGTGATGAACTTGATGACCTGCTCGGTGACGCGCAAGCGGCGTTCGAGTTCGGCGATCAGATCCCCGCCCGCCTCCAGCGTCAGCAGCATGTAGAGGCCGTCGTTAAACTTGCGCACGGTGTAAGCCAGCTTGCGCGTGCCCATCTTTTCGCTGGAGAGCACCACGCCGCCGCCCTTGGTCACGGTGGCGTCCAGGCTGGCGGTCAGCTTCTCAATCTCTTCCTCCGCAATGTCCGGGCGCAGGATGTACATCACTTCATATTTGCGTTGCATCGTCATTCTTCTCGTTTCTGCGGGAGCGCTTCCGCCCCGCCTGCGCGGCCAACCTGACCGCAAAGGTTCTTATTCCCCGGCGCACTCCCGCCGGTTGAATCGGTTCATAGCCGCCGCCGGTCCATCGATTAGAATTGCCTCGACGGCGCGTGCAACCTCGTCCAACACTCCATCCAGCGCGGCCAGTTCGGCCTTGCGAAAGGGAGTCAACACAGAGTCCCGCATGCGACTGCGCGCACTCTCCGCTGCTTTGGCCTCCGGCGGGGCAACCCCCACGCGAATCCGCAGCCACTCCTCACTGCCCAACGCGCCGCTGATGGATTTGACTCCGTTGTGGCCTCCGGCGCTGCCCCGTTCGCGGATGCGCAAAGCGCCCAGCGGCAAGGCCATCTCGTCGTAGATCACGATCAGGCTGCGCGCCGGATCCATCTCCAACTCCCGAACCAGCGCGGCCACAGCCAGCCCGCTCAGGTTCATGTACGTCTCCGGCTTGGCCAGCAACACGCGCCGTCCTGCAATCTGCGCCGCTGCCGTCAGTGCCTTGCCGCGCCGGTTCGCGATGGTTGCGCCGCACTGCTCCGCGATGCGATCCAACGCCAGAAACCCAGCGTTGTGGGGCGTGAACTGGTACTCGATGCCCGGATTGCCCAGCCCCACGATGAGCACCGGATCTGTGGCTGAACCGCTTGCAGTTCCGCCCAAGTCTGCCTCCATGCCAGCGGCCAATTACTTCTTGGCGTCTTTCTTATCGCCAGCGGCATCCGCAGTTTCCTGCTTGCCCTTCTTCATCACCTCTGGCTCCGCAGTGGTGGCGGTTGCGACGGCTGCATCCGCAGCAGGCGCGGCCTCCTCACGCACAGCGGTGATATGCGCCACGGCCGTGTCCTCATCGGTGAGGAACTTCAACTTGCCGCCATGCGGCAGGTCAGAAACGCGCAACACCTGACCAAACGAAAGCTCAGAGATGTCCACGTCGATGTGGCCGGGAATATCCGCCGGCAAGCACTCGATGGCAACCTCGCGCAAAATCTGATCGAGGATGCCGCCCTGTGTCTTCACACCCACCGGCACACCCTGCAACTGGATCGGAACCTGCACGCGAATCGCCTTGTCCATGGCAATGCGCTTCATGTCGATGTGCATCAGGCTGCCGCGGATCGGCTCATACTGCCAGTCCACGATCATGACCTTGGCCTTGGTGCCAGACAGATCGAGATCAAAAATGGTGTTGTGTCCAGAGTCGGAGTGCAAAATGCGCAGAATCTGCTTGGGGTCCACGGTGATGGCCGCGGAGGGCTGCTGCGCTCCATAGACCACGGCGGGAATCTTGCCAGAGACGCGCACA
>JAJZCX010000152.1 GCA_021851625.1 Acidobacteriota bacterium
GCTGACCTGAGTGAGGCGGGTTATCTCGACCAGCCGCATACCTCGGCAGGCCGCGTGCCCACGCCGAATGCCTTTCGTTTTTACGCGGAACAGATTGTGCGCCGCACGCAAAGTGCCGGAGAGCAGACGACACGTGCGCTGCTGGCGTTGCCTGCGCAAGAACAGATTGATGAATCGTTGAGCGGTGTTATGAGCGCGGAGCAGTTTCTGTCGCGCACCTCGCATGTGCTGGCCGTCTTGTCGGGTGGAGTGGGCGTGGCGCTGACGCAGCCCTTTGCAGAGCGCGAGCTGCTGGAGCATGTGCACTTCACGCGCTTGGGGCGTGCGCGGGTGTTGGCGGTTGTGGTGACGGCCTCTGGGCTGGTGCGCGACCGTGTACTGATGCTCGACCAGGATTTTGCTGCAACCGATCTGGAAGCCGCGGCGCGATATTTGAATGCCAACTTTCATGCGTGGAGCCTGGAGCAGATTCGTGCGGAGGTGGATCGCCGCATGGAGCAGGAGCGCGGCGAGTATCAGCGCTGGCTGCGTTCACTTGAACACCTGTGCAGCAAGGGAGCGCTGCATCCGGCGACGCAAGAGGAGTCCAGCTTCGTCTTTGTGGATGGGGCATCGAATCTGATTGCGGGCGAGGCCGACCGGGAACGTCTGCGCCAGATACTGGCCGCGCTCGAAGAAAAGCAGCGTGTGATCGAGTTGCTACGCGCCTACATGGGAGAGCAGCAGGATTCCTTGCGAGTCGTGGTGGGCTTGCAAGAGGCGATGCCGGAGATGCAGAACTTGACGCTGGTGGCTGCGCCAACGCGCATGGGAGCGGATCGCGTGGGCATGGTGGCCGTGATTGGGCCGACGCGCATGCAGTATGAAAACGCCATTGGCGGCGTGGCCTACGTGGCTGCGTTGTTGGAGCGGATGCAGAACACCCAGTAATTTCGGTGCATTTTTGCGCCGCTGATCCGGCTGAGTACAATCAATACAGGGGAGCGCGCCTGCGGTCAGGCCGCAGCGGCAGCCTCTCCGCACTCTTACGTTGAAAGCAGCTATGAACCGTTCTTCCTCCAAGTCGCAAGAGCACGCGCACGCCGCGCACAAGTCCGCATCCGCACATCCGGCTGAACACGCCGGGGTAGCCGTGGATGCAGAGCCGATGGACCTCAATGCAGATGCAGCCAGTTTGGCTGCGGAAGCAGAGGCGATTGCCGCTTCTGAATCTGAGAATGTTGCCGAGTTGAAGGATGCTTCGCAGCCAGGGGAGATGGAGCGCCTACTGATCGAGTTGGAGCAGGCCAAGGCCGAGCGGGCGCAATTGCTGGATCGCCTGGCGCGTTTGCAGGCGGAGTTTGACAACGCACGCAAGCGCGAGGCGCGCGAACGTGCCGAGTTCCGCGACTACGCGCTGGTGAACACGGTGGAGCAGTTTCTGCCGGTGCTCGACAATTTTCAGCTTGCGCTGCGCGCGCAGGGATCCGCGGAGCAGTTGCGCACGGGCGTGGAGTTGATTGTGCGCCAGATGGAAGAGATTTTGCGCACACTGGGCGTGCAAGCGGTGCCCACGCAGGATGCAGTTTTCGATCCGCGCGTGCATGAGGCGCTGGAGATGGTCGAGCGCGAGGATGTGCCGGATCATCAGGTGCTTGAGGAAGTGCGTCGCGGCTACACGCTGCGCGAGCGTCTGCTGCGTCCGGCGCTGGTGCGCGTAGCCAGCAATGCGAGGCAGCACACGGCATGAGTTCTTCTGCACGCGCTAACAAGGTCGATTATTACGAGGTGCTGGGCGTCAGCCGTGGCGCGTCGGATCAGGAGCTGAAGAGCGCCTACCGCAAACTGGCCATGCAGCACCATCCCGATCGCAACCCGGACAATCCCGAAGCCGAAGATCAATTCAAACTGGCCAGCGAAGCGTATCAGGTGCTGTCGGACCCGGAGAAGCGCGCGGTCTACGATCGCTACGGCCACGCGGGCTTGAGCGGCGCGAGCGGCTTCGATCCCTCAGGATTTTCCGGACAGGATATTGGGGACATCTTCGGCGATATTTTTGGCGAGATGTTCAACATGGGTGCCAGCCGTGGCGCTACGCGCGCGCAAAAAGGTCGTGATCTGCGCGCGGATATTTCGCTCACATTTGAAGAGTCCGTTTTTGGGAAGCAGACAGAAATCAAGATTCGCCGCATGGAGGCTTGCTCGACGTGTCGCGGCACTGGAGCAGCGGCAGGGCGCGGCCCCACGGCTTGCGCGCAATGCGGCGGACGCGGACAAGTTCGTTATCAGCAGGGATTTTTTTCTGTGGCCCGCGCTTGCGGTGCCTGCGGCGGCACCGGCAGCGTGATTGTCGAGCCATGCAAGGATTGCCGTGGCGATGGTCGCCAACCTAAAGAGCACACCATCAACGTCACGGTTCCGGCGGGCATTGAGGATGGAATGCGCATTCGCTATCAAGGCGAAGGCGATGCGGGACGCTCTGGTGGACCTACGGGGGATCTCTACGTCGTTGTCTCTGTGCATCAGCATCCGTTCTTTGAACGCGAGGGCAACGATCTGCACTACGTGATACCAATCTCCTTTCCGCAAGCGGCGCTGGGCGCGGAGTTGCCCATCCCGACGCTGGAGGGTGAGGTCAAGCTGAAGATTCCCGAAGGCACGCAGAGTGGTCGGCAGTTCCGGCTGCGCAACAAGGGCGTGCCGGTGCTCAACGATCATGGTCGCGGCGATTTGATTGTGCATGTGGCCGTGCAGATTCCCACCAAGCTGAACAAGATGCAGAAGGAGTTGCTGCGTCAATTGGGCGAGACGATCACGGTGGAAAATACGCCGTCCTCGCGCACACTCTTCAGCCGCGTCAAGGACATCTTCAACTAGCGTGGTTGTTGGATGCGGCGCGGTGTTGTTCCAACCAAGCCGCCAGCACACTGGCCGTGGCGATGGCCGCCGTCTCCGCGCGCAGGATGCGCGGGCCAAGACTGACCGGCAGCCACTGGTTGCGCTCAAACCACTGCAACTCGGCATCGGTCCATCCACCGATGGGGCCAATGGCAATTTGGGCCGCGGGTGCATTCTGGCTGGAGAGCGCGCTCCACAGCGTGCGTTCTTCTTCCACCTCTGACAGCAATAATTGCAACGTGCCCAGTGTGGGCGCGGTGATATTTTCCAGCCGCACCGGATCTGCGATTTCTGGCACGTCTGTGCGCCGGGCCTGCTGTGTGGCTTCGCGGGCAATGCGGCGCCACCGCTCCACACGCGCTACGGCAGCCTGGGCCAAGTGCTTCTCCGTGCGCTGCGCCAGCACGGGGAGAATGGTGGCCACGCCCAACTCCGTTAATTTTTCAATGGCCCATTCGTAGCGGTCGAATTTGAAAACGCTCAGCAGGCAGGTGAGTGGCAGGGCTGCTTCGCTGGCGATGGCCTCCAGCAGGCGGAAGCGTACGCACTCCGCATCTGCGGACTCGACCACGCCGCGTCGTGCAACGCCGTTGGCCACAATGTCGAACTCCTGGCCAACGCGCACGCGCAAGACGCGCGCCAAGTGTGCGGCCTGTGTGCCGGTGAGTGTGGCGGAGTCTTCTGTCCAAGTGTCGGCGATCCAGCGGCGGCGGGTCATGCAGTGTCTCTATTTGCAGCGTAGCAGACGGAAAAAGAGATGCGCGCAAAAACGAATCGGGGGACGCTTATGCGTCCCCCGATTCGTTTGCCTGTTGTGCCAAGTTACTTCTTCTTGGCGGTTTTCTTGGCTGCCTTTTTCGTTACCTTTTTGGCTGCCTTTTTGGTTGCCTTCTTGGCTGCTTTCTTCGTTGCCATAATAACTATTCTCCCTTTTTCGATGTGACATCGATCTGCAATAAATATTGCAGTTATACGAATGTATAGAGTCAGCAAAAATCAAAGTCAAGAAAAAAATTCAAATTTTTATGCAAAAAATTTTTCTGAGACGGCTTGCGTCAGCGCCTTCATCATCGTTGCACGTGTTCGTCCGCACAGATTTGCGTGGAATCTTGGTGAACGCTGCGCGCAAAATGGGCGCGGATCGCATTATTGGACGAAAAATTTTCTTTGTTGGGCATGTGTATTGAATGCGCATAAACACTGGGGATTTTTCGTATGTCGCTTGGATGTTTCCTTGCGCAAAGAGATATTTGTGCTTGTGCGCAACGCGAAGTATTGCTGTGTCTGTGAGTGAAAATCGTAACCGACGTGCGGGAAGATGTTCCCTCTGCTGGAGCCGAATCGAGCATTCCCTGACTGGAAAGAATTTTTGTGACGAAGTGGATTCCTGGCAGAAAAATGCCGATCCTGTGACTATGCGAGTGAAATCGCGTGACGGAATCGCGAGGTCAGAGTCGCGGACAATCCCATGCAAGTTGGGCTGCTATTCTGATGCGGGCGATCTGCGCATACGGGATCATCGCCAGTTTTGAGATGATGCGATTCTCATGAGACATAAAAAATTTGTTCTGGGTTGGCTGGTGATTACCGTACTGCTAACACTGCGGCTGGTGCATCTGCGTGCGGATTTCACCGCGATGCACTGGTTCAGCCAAGAGGCCGCGGAATTCACCGACGAGGGTTTTTATACCAGCGCGGCGCTGCATTTCTTTACCGGCGTCCCTCTTTATATTCCCGGCGGGTGGAACCCCAGCGTCTTCATGCCGGTTTGGCCGCTTTTGGTTGGAGCGGTTTTTCATTGGACGGGAGTCTCTGTCGTCGCTGCGCGCGCTCTGGCCGTTGTCTGCACGTGGATCACAGCACTGCTGCTCTACTCTGTCACCCGGCAATATCGCTCGCAGGCATTCGCGCTGATCACCGTCCTGCTTTTCGCCGCGAATGCACTTGGATTTTTTATCGGACGTTTGGCGATTTTGGAGCCTGCCTTCTGCCTGTTTT
>JAJZCX010000153.1 GCA_021851625.1 Acidobacteriota bacterium
CCAGAGCGATTGCTGGCGCATCTATTCTACGCATCGCCGCAAGCGAGAACATCAGATTCTTTCCCGCGATTTCGATCGGGACAGGCTCACGCGCCTGCGGTACGTTCAGAATGACTCTGTGTATCTGAAAAACTTTCATCCTGATTGGAATGAAGCAGAGCGGAGTATCTGCGGTTAGGCACCCACCCCTCGCACCAGCAAGGGGGATGCGTGCAAGCCATTTGCAGTGTAGTTTGCGCTAATACTTCGGCACGGAGGGATCGACTGTTTCCGACCAAGCCAGAATGCCACCAGCAAGATTATGCAGGCGTGTGAAGCCAGCCTGCGCCAGAAATTCAGCAGCCTTCTGGCTGCGTCCGCCCATCTTGCAATGCACAACAATCTCTTGGGAGCGATCCAGTTCATGCAGCCGCTGCGGTAGATCGTTGAGCGGAATCAGAGTGCCGCCAATCTGTGCGCGCGCGAATTCGTGCGGCTCTCGCACGTCGAGCACACAGAGGGTTTCGCCAGCGTCGAGGCGGCGCTTCAACTCCGCCGGTGTGATTTGAGGAATGCCATTGACCATACTCATATTGTCCTTGACCGTGGATGTTTTTGCCAGCGCAAGCGTATCTCCACAGCCGGAACAGTTGGGATTGCGGCGCAGGACAATCTCGCGGAAGCGCATGGCCAGTGCGTCAAAGAGCAGCAGGCGCGCGATAAGTGGCTCGCCGCAGCCGAGGATCAGCTTCAGCGTCTCTGTGGCTTGAATCAAGCCAAGCACTCCGGGCAGCACGCCGAGCACGCCCACATCGTTGCAGGAGCGCATCGACTCCGGCGGCGGTGGCGCAGGGTGCAAGCAGCGATAGCACGGCCCGCGTTTGCCATCGGTGCCGACGGCAGCGAAGACACTGGTTTGGCCTTCGAAGCGATCCACAGCGGCGTAGACATGTGGTTTGCCGAGTTGCACGCAGGCGTCGCTAATCGCATAGCGCGCGGCAAAATTGTCCGTGCCATCGAGGATGATGTCGTAGTCTGCAAAGATTTCCAGTGCGTTGGCATGGGTGAGCCGCACGTGATGCAGTTGCAAAGAGAGGTGCGGGTTCAACGCGCGCAGCCGCTCCGCAGACGAATCTGTCTTGGCGCGGCCTACATCGTTTGCGCCGTGTAGAACTTGCCGTTGCAGATTGCTGGCGTCCACAACATCAGCGTCCACGATGCCCAGCGTGCCCACGCCCGCAGCGGCCAAATACAGCAGTGCTGGCGAACCCAATCCCCCTGCTCCCACACACAGAATGCGCGCAGCCTTCAGCTTCTGCTGTCCCTCCGCTCCCACCTGCGGCAGCGTCAGGTGACGCGCGTAGCGATCCATCTCCTCCGGCGTCAGCGGCGGGGCGGCGTGCGCACGGTTGTCGTGCTTCGGGTCAGACTGCATCGTGCACGATCTCCTCTTCTGCAAATTGCTTGGCTGCGCCGATGTTGCTCAGGCGAAAGCTGCGTGTTTCTCCGCTTTGCGCGCGCACGATTTTTTCATCATCGCTACACTTGCGCACGCTGGTGATGACGTAGGAGCAGCCCGTCCAATGCGCCTCGTCCCAATCACTCTGCGACCACTGCGCGGCATGTTCCGGGTGCGAGTGATAGAAGCCGACGATCTCCAGCTCCTGCTCTCGCGCAGTGCGCTGCACGCGAATCAATTCCTCCGGCGCGATTTGGTAGCGAGTGCCGCGCGTCGCGGCTGCGGCAACATTTTCCACGGGCACTACGGCCAGAACGTGATTCGTCTCCGAATCTGTGCGGCCCAACAGCACGCCGCAGCATTCTTCGGGGTAGGTTTGTTCGGCATACTGCCGCAGCGTGTTCAGTTCGGGTTGGGAGATGCGAAGCATGGCGGCCAGCGCGACTATACTGGAAGTGTAGCCGCCGCAGGCCCTGCGTGGAATGGGCGGCACAGATTCCAACCAGCACTGGACCCTATGGCGCGAACCAACAAGCAAATCTCCTTTGACGAAGCCCTCCACAATCTCCGTAGCGCAGGCTTTGATGTGCAGTCTGCGGCGGATCGTTTTGTCGTGAGCCAGCATGGATGCGCGATTACGCTGCTACGCGCTGCTGACGGCTCCGTGGCCAGTATGAGCCATGCCTGCTGCATTGTTGCCGGTGAACACGCCACGCTGGTTGATCACGGCTATCAGAAATTCTTCCGCACCAGTCGCGGAGAGTTTCCCGCAACCGCTGATCGTCTGCGCGCGCTGCATACCTTTACGGAAGAGTTGCATGCCGCCGCAGGCACACCCAGCCTCTACAACGAGTCCTTGGGCACGGTCAGCGACAGCTATCTCTACGACCGCCTGAAAGGGCGCGAAATGCCCCAGCCATCCAACGGCATACTCAACGACGGGCATTGATCTATGATGTGGATGCGGCGGTGTGCTGTCTGACAGGTTGCACGAGGCTCTCGCATGGAGACGTTGCCCCCTACGAGTAAAGCAAGATGGACGCGCAGGAATTGCTGGGCTATTTTGTTTTTGCTTGTGTGTCTGCTGAATTTATCTGTGGGTGCCACGCGCGCCAATGCACAAGAGATATTCTTCAAAAATGGCGATGCATGGCCAGTGGTGCCCATGTCCCCGGAACGCGCCGACGATGCGTATGCCATCTACTCCCTGCTGATTCCGCAACAATTTCCTAACACAGTATTTCAACACAGCCCTTTATGGCTGATTGCAAACATCACGCTGGTGATTGACAACAATCTGGATGATCCACGCACGGCGATCACCCCTCCCCTGCCTATGCGAGCGGCTATGGCTCCCGTTTTGCAGGACTTTGTGCAGCATCAATATGAGCACGTCCAATTAGACAAAAATTTCAATTTGGCGCAGCCCTATCGTTTGCTGAATCGAATGCAACTCGGCAGCTTTCAGCGGGCCTTGCTGACCTCGCAAGCGCAGCAAGTGAATCGCATGCCAGCACCCTATCAAGATGCGATGGGATTGATTTATTTCAGTGACGTGTACTTCAACTTTGAGCACACGCTTGCGATGGTTTTTGTCGCGGACTGGTGCGGGGCCAAGTGTGGCTTGATCCGCTGGGTGGTGCTGAAAAAAGAGAACGGAGCGTGGAATACCTTACCGTGGGCCGTCCAATCAAGACAACCGTAGCGCGATTTGCTCCGTCCGGGCTGCGCGTGCCTGCACGCTGGCAATTGTATTCGGCAAAGGTAGACGACTGCCCGTCTCGATCAATGGAATCACCTTGTCAAACTCTGGCCCGGAGTGTGCTCCGGTCAGCGCGATGCGCACAGGATGAAATAAATCTTTCCCCTTCGCACCCGTTGCTGCCTTCACAGCATTCATCACTTCCTTGAATGCCTCTGGCGTCACCGGCGCAGGCAGCGCCGCGATGCGCGCGACAAAATCCTGCAACACTCTTTGCGCAATTTCTGTGGCGAGTATCGTTGCATTCTCCGCATCCGCCGCAGCGGCCTGTGCGTCCAGCGCGAACAAGAAACGCGCCTTCTGCGGCAACTGATCGAGTTGATCCACAGACGGCGCAAACAGCGCCACCACTTGCGCGAACCAAGCCTCAATGGCTGCATCGTCTGTGTGCGCAGGCAGCCAGCCCGCCTCTACAAACGCGGGTCGGGCCAGCGCAACGATGCGCTCCGGCTGCGCCTGCTTGATCCAGTGCCGGTTGAGCCAGTGCAGCTTTTGCGGATCAAAAACCGCTGGCGATGGCGTGACGCGCTCCAGTGTGAAGGCCTGCGTCAACTCTTCCAGTGAGAAGGTTTCGCGCGTGCCGCCCTCCGCGCCCCAGCCGAGCAGCGCCAGATAATTCGCCAACGCCTCCGGCAGAATTCCCATCTCGCGGAAGCTGGCGAGCGAAGTGGCACCGTGGCGCTTGGAGAGTCGCGTGCGGTCGGGGCCGAGAATCGTGGACAGGTGCGCGAACTGCGGCAGCGGCCAGCCAAAGGCGTGATAAGTGGCCACCTGTTTGGGCGTGTTCGACAAGTGATCGTCGCCGCGAATTACATGCGTGATGCCCATCAGCGCGTCGTCCACGGTGACCACGTAGTTGTAAACCGGCATGCCGCCGGAGCGGACAAGAATCGGATCGGAGACGGCCTCGGCGGCAAACTCCACCGGGCCGCGCACGATGTCGTCGAAGCGCAGCGGCGCGTCGGGAATGCGCAGCCGCACGGCAAAGGCCTCGCCCGCTGTAGCGCGGCGCTCGCTTTCTGCGTCGGAGAGTGTACGGCAGCGTCCGCTGTAAACCTGCGGCTGCTGCGCGGCGATGGCCGCGGCGCGCTCAGCCTCCAATTGCTCCGCAGTGCAGAAGCAGCGGTAAGCCTTGCCCTCGCGCAGCAACTGCTCCGTGTGCGCGCGGTAGATTTCCAACCGTTCCGACTGCCGATACGGGCCGCAGGGGCCATCGTTGGCCTGGCCGGAGTGCGGGCCTTCCTGCCAATTCAGCCCCAGCCAGCGCAGGTCGTCGTAAAGCTGCGCCTCAAAGCGCGCCTCGCTGCGCTCGACGTCCGTGTCCTCAATGCGCAGTAAAAAATCGCCGCCTGTGCGTCGGGCAAAGAGCCAGTTGTAGAGCGCCGTGCGCGCGTTGCCAACGTGCAGCAATCCAGTGGGGGAGGGGGCAAATCGTACACGAGTCTTCTGCTGGGACATACGAGTTTGATGGTAGCAGGCGCGCAATCTTAGGATGAACTCTCCGCTGGTTCTGCACATACAAACACTTCTCCGCGGCAGGAGCAATTTCCCGAGAAGATTGAAGTGGGTGCCGTTTTTTGCAGTCTTTAGCGGAATTCCTTGACATGCACAAC
>JAJZCX010000154.1 GCA_021851625.1 Acidobacteriota bacterium
TTTCCATGCGCTCCAAAAACTGACGCGCATAAGCCGAGAGCGATTCCACGTAGCGGCGCTGGCCCTCCGCGTAAATGGTGTCAAAGGCGAGCGAGGATTTACCAGAGCCGGAGACGCCCGTGAGCACCGTGAGCGTGTCGTGAGGAATCTCCACGTCGATGCTTTTTAGATTGTGAACGCGCGCGCCGCGAATGACGATGCGATCCTGCACGGCAGAGCCTTTGCAATAGAATTGGCGGCCCTGCAAACGCACGGCACGAGTGTCTATAGTTTACCGGTTTGCATGCAGGCTGGCTGGCCTCAGCGCGTGTCCGTGTTTCGCTCTGACTCCACGCGCAACACACGCGCCAGCGCGAAGCCATCGTAGCCCTTGCTGCCGACGGTTTGCAGAATTGTGGAACTGAGCCGTGGATAATTTGCGCTGGACTCCGCGGCCAGCATGGCGTTGAAGCGTTGCGCTCCCCGAACCGATGCGTCCGCAGTTTCCGTTTGGAGAATCTCGCCGTCGCGCACGACGTTGTCGGCAACGATGACCGTCCCCACACGCGCTAGACGGAGCGCCCAAGCGAGATAGTCCGGGTACCCATCCTTGTTGGCATCGAGAAAGATCAAGTCGAAAGGGCCACGGCCTTCCGCTGCGATTTGCGGCAGCGTGTCCAACGCCGCACCTTCGCGCACTTCGATTTTCTCTGCAAAGCCAGCGCGGGCAAAGTTGGCGCGTGCGACCTCGGCGTGTTTGGCAGAAAACTCCAGCGTCAGAATGCGGCCATGCGGCGGCAGGGCGCGAGCCAGCCACAAGGTGCTGTAGCCGCCGAGGGTGCCAATCTCTAAAATATTGCGTGCGCCGGAGATTTGCGCGAGCAGACAGAGCAGCTTGCCCTGCGATGGCGTCACGCTGATCGGGGGCAGCCCAGCCTGATTCGAAGCCGCCAGCGCGGACTCCAATACAGCATCGTTGGCAAACAACAGGCCATCGATGTAGGCATCGACGGCTGTCCAAAGCTCTTGTGCGGTCTGGCTCATGGCGTTTTAATGCGATGCGGATTCTTTGGTGGACGGATCGTCTTTCGGCGTTTCCGTAAAGATGGGGTTGACGCCGCGAATGGCCTCCAGCAGCAGCAGGCAAGCGCCGGTCACGATGCAGGAGTCGGCCACGTTGAAGTCAGGATAGTGATAGCCCCAATGGCTGAAGGCAAGAAAATCGATGACGAAATGATAGGAGAGCCGATCGTAGAGATTGCCGATGGCTCCGCCGAGGATCATGGCCAGCGCAACGCTGGTGATGGAGATGCGACGACCCACATTCCAGAAGAGCGCAAAGACGGCGGCAATGGCGAAGACAGAAAATGCGATGAGCAGCCAGCGCACTGTTTCTGGCGAGCGTGTGTCCTCCAGAAAGCTGAAGGCCGCGCCATTGTTGTAGACATGCGTCAGATGAAACCAGCCGGGGATGACGGCGACCACATCGCTCGGTTTTACATGGCGCAGAATCCAAAGCTTGGTGATGCGGTCGAGCACAAAGACCACGACGGTGATCAGCAGCAGCGGCAGGCGCCAATCGTGGGAGGAGCGGGGTTCAGGGGTCATTCGGCAATCTCCGTCTGCGCGGCTGCGGCAGATTCTGCGGGTTCTGTGGCGATTTTCATCTCGGCCAACGCGGCCAGGCAGCGATCACAAAGCGTGGGCTGTTGTGTGTCCAACCCGACGCAGCGCGAGTAGTTCCAGCAGCGCTCGCACTTGCTGCCATCGGCGGGCAGCGGCGTCACGCGAACCGCGTCGCCGCTCTGTGCCTCAGACAACTCGACCTGCGAGACATTGAAGAGTTCCTTCAAGCTGGCCTGATATTTTTTTGCAATCGCGTGCTGCGCTGCTGGCAGTTCCAGTTGCACCTTGGCCTCGAGCGCCTTGCCAATGCGCGCGGCCTTGCGCTCGGCTTCCAGTGCTTTGAGCACCTCATCGCGAATGGAAAATAAAGTTTGCCAATCCGCGAGCAGTGCGGAAGATTCCGGCGCAAGCTCCTCCGGCTTGGGGAAGAGCGCGATGTGTACGCTCGACGGACGACCCGCAACGGCGGGCAAATACTGCCAGACCTCGTCGGCGGTGAAGCTGAGAATGGGCGCGATCAGTCGCACCAGCGCTTCCGTGATGCGCCAGATGGCCGTTTGCGCGGAGCGGCGCGCAGGATGCGTGGGCGCAAAGGTGTACATGCGGTCTTTGAGCACATCGAGATAGACGGCGCTCAGGTCTGAGGCGCAGAACTGATTGAGCGCGTGGTAGACGCGATGAAAATCCATGCGCTGATACCAGCCGTGAATTTTCTCTGTCAATTCTGCGGTGCGCACCAGCATATATTGGTCGAGCGGCTCCATCTGCTCAAAGGGCCGCGCGTGCAGTGCTGGATCAAAGCCATGCAGGTTACCCAACAGAAAGCGGAAGGTGTTGCGCAGCTTGCGATAGATTTCCTCGGCCAGGCGCTGCATCAGCGGGATGCTGGCAACCACGTCCTCGCGAAAGTCCACAGAGGCGACCCAGAGGCGGATTATGTCGCCGCCAAGTTGTTCGGCCACTTGCACGGGATCGACATTGTTGCCAAGAGATTTTGAGAGTGCGCGGCCTTTTTCGTCGAGCGTCCAGCCGCAGGTGGCCACGCTGCGATAGGGCGCGGCGTTTTCAATGCCCACGGCGCAGAGCAGCGAGGAGTGGAACCATCCGCGATGCTGGTCGCCGCCTTCGAGATATAAATCCGCAGGCCACGGCAGGCCAAAGCCCGCGCGCTCGCCGAGCACCGCAGCTTGGCTAGCGCCAGATTCAAACCACACGTCGAGGATGTCGAACTCTTTGGAGAATTCCTTGCCGCCGCAGTGGGCGCACTGGGTATCGGCAGGCAGAAAATCACTGTTGGGTCGCGCGTACCAAGCGTCGGCACCGTCCTGAGCAAAGAGCGTGACGATGCGTTGGTTGACTGCCTGCGATTGCAGAGGCTCGCGGCATTGCTGGCACAGAAACACGGCGATGGGCACGCCCCAGATGCGCTGGCGCGAGATGCACCAATCGGGCCGCGTGGCGATCATGTTGGAGATGCGCTCCTGCCCCCAGCCTGGGTCCCACGTGACCTTGCTGATCTCGTCCAACGCGCGCTGGCGGAAGGTGGTCGCCGCGCCGTCGGAGGTCTGCATCGGTGTGTCCATGCGGATGAACCATTGCTCCGTGGCGCGGAAGATCACCGGCTTGTGGCAGCGCCAGCAATGCGGATAGGAGTGCTGCAAATCCTTGCGCGCCAGCAATGCACCGCGCGCAGCGAGCAGCGCGAGGATCGGCTCGTTGGCCTTGAAGATGGTCAGGCCATCGTACTCTGGCAGGCCGTTGCGCAGGCGTCCGCCTTCGTCCACGTTGCAAGTTGGGTCCAAGCCATAGCGCGTGCCGGTGTGGAAGTCGTCGGCTCCATGCGCGGGCGCAGTGTGCACGGCTCCTGTGCCTTGGTCGGCGGTAACGTAGGTGGCCAACACGCCGAGCACGCTGCGATCCAGAAACGGATGCTGCAAGGTGGCGCGTTCCATTTTTGCGCCAGAAAAACGCGCGACCTCAACGGCAGGCTCCAAACCGCAGGCCTCACGGACGGAAGCAGCCAACTCCGCGGCAACGATGTACGTTGTGCCGTTGTGTTCGAGCGCGACGTATTCGAACTCTGGATGGAAGGCCACGGCCAGCGATGCGGGCAGCGTCCACGGCGTGGTCGTCCAAATGATGACGGCAACATTTTTGCCAGCCAAGCGCGCGTCGATTGCCTCTGGCGCACTGGTGAGCGCATAGCGAACGTAGATGCTGGGGCTGGTGTGTTGCTCGTATTCAACCTCGGCTTCGGCCAGCGCGGTGCGGTCGTGGATGCACCAATAGACGGGCTTCAGACCTTTGTAGACGAAGCCACGCTCGAAGAAGGCAAAAAATGTTTCGGCGATGCGCGCCTCGTAATCCTTGGACATGGTGGAGTAGGGTCGATCAAACTGGCCCAGCACACCGATGCGTTGGAACTGCGCGCTCTGCAGGTCGAGAAATTTTTGTGCATATTCGCGGCAGGCCTGGCGCACGGCCAGCGGATCCATCTCCAACTTTTTGCGGCCAAGCTGCTCATCCACTTTGATCTCAATGGGCAGACCGTGGCAATCCCAGCCGGGAACATAGGGCGCGTCGAAGCCAGCCATGCTACGCGACTTGACGATGAAATCCTTCAGACATTTGTTGAGCGCGTGGCCCAAGTGAATCGCTCCGTTGGCATAGGGCGGGCCATCATGCAACAGGTAGACGGGCGCGCCTTTGCGTGCGTCGCGAATCTGTTGGTAGAGGTGGGCCTGCTCCCAAGCGGCCAGGCGTTTCGGCTCATTCTGCGGCAGATTGGCCTTCATGGGGAAATCGGTCTGCGGCAGTTGCAGTGTGGACTTCAGGTCTTGCCCGGCGGGCATGGTGGCTCCAGTGCGGAAAATCGGAATAGCTTCATGATAAATGCTTTGGCCTGCTTGCCGGGATGGGCCAAGCGCCTGACGCGCTGGCCATGCAACAGAATCGCGGGGTGCTGCGTCTAACCCATAGCGGTGTTGCGGGCGGGAGTTCGGTTTCGCCGCGCAAATGCCTCTGAGTCCTTATAATTGTAAGCAACCGAAAGACCGCCGGACATGGCGTGTGGCAGGATCGGCAAGCCAGAACGATCCATTATTCCGGCAAGGGCAGACAGGGCACAGGCAAAGCGAATGCCGAATCAGGTTTTGCTGGATCCGGAGACGGAGATTGCCAGCGTGGAATCCGAAGAGA
>JAJZCX010000155.1 GCA_021851625.1 Acidobacteriota bacterium
TGGCAGTGTGTGGGCTGGGTGTTTTGCGGGAACTTGTTGGGTTCTACCAGGTTCCTCCGCGCCAGCCGCAGGCACACATGCACATACACATGTCAGCCGACATGCAGCACAGGGAACGCATTTGCGCGGGGCGAGTCATAGAACCATGTTCAATATACGCAGATTTACCGAGAAAGGCAACCGGATTTCTTGGGCGATTTACCTTGCTCGACAAAGGAACCCTATCCAAATTGAGTGAAGTGCTTCAACCCAATATGCCTTGTCATTCCGAGCGGAGTGAAACGTAGTCGAGGAATCTGCGGTTTATCTCGTACGCGACCAACCGCAGATTTCTCGACTCGTTCGCTGCGGCGAACTCGCTCGAAATGACAGGGATCCTTATGGAAGGCAACTCATTTACCCCACCTGCACGGCCAGCATGGAGACAGAACCGCCATCAAAGCCTTCCACGGGAAAGACAATGCCGTCATCGCTCTGCTGCGCGCCCAACGTATATAACAACGGCAGATAGTGGTCAGGCGTGGGGATGGAGAGTTGCGCATCCGCACCCAGCCGCTCATATTGAACGAGCGATTGCAACTCGCCGGCTTGGATGCGCTCGCGTGCCTCAGCCTCAAAGCGCAGCGCCCAATCGTAGGGCTGCGGCTGCGCTGCGCCCCAAGCGTAGGCTCCCAGATTGTGCACCAGATTGCCACTGCCCAGGATCAAAATTCCCTCCTGCCGCAGCGGAGCAAGTCGCTGGCCCAGATCAAAGTGAAACGTCGCGGGTTGGCGCGCGTCGATGCTGAGTTGCACGACAGGCACATCCGCCTGCGGGTAAACATGGCGCAGCACCGACCACGTGCCGTGATCGAGGCCCCAGCTTTCGTCGAGCACGACTGGCAATGGCGCCAGCAACGACTGCACGCGCTGCGCCAGCCACGGCGCACCCGGAGCGGGATATTGCACTTGGTAGAGATCGCGCGGAAAGCCGCCGAAGTCATGGATGGTGCGCGGCGCGGTGCTTACAGTCACGCCCATGCCCGGCACAAACCAGTGCGCGGAGATGGAAAGAATCGCCTTCGGCTTGCCGATACGCAGGCCGAGCGCACTCCAGGCTTCGGTGTAAGCGTTCTGCTCCAGCGCGTTCATGGGATTGCCATGGCCGAAGAAGATTGTGGGTAGTCGATGCAGCATCCGTCATTCCCCTGCTCTTTGGATGTAGCGCATTTGTGTCTGGATTCGCTGCAACCGAATTATGCACGCAAAATCCAGCACCAGCCATCGAATCCGGTTGACGCGCCTTCCCCGCAAACGCTACCATATTTATATGCGTACCCGCTCCACCATGGCGAAGATGTGTTGCATGTGCCTCCAGTCCATGCTGCGTCGGGCCTGTGTGTGAGCCGCTGATTCAAGAACCAACAAGCCAGTTCACCCGAACAACCCCATCGCAGCACACGTGCCGATGCGGGTTTTCTTTTTTTCTGGCCAATGTTTTGCGGCAGCCTTCCACTGCCGAGGATACGAGGATGACCGATGAGTGAAGCACCGACAACCCCGGCTGTAAAGGAAACCAAGGCCCAGAAGGCTGAGCGACTGAAGCGCGAAAAGAACCCTTGGCAAGCACTGGACGAGATCCGCACCTTTGCCCGCGCAGGACTTTCCAGCGTTCCAGAGGAGTGGAGCACGTACTTCCGCTGGTGGGGCATCTACACGCAGGGCGATGGCCTCGGCGTCACCGGCGGCGTGGGTGGTGAAGGCAAATCGACTGAATTTTTCATGATGCGCGTCGGCCTGCCCAATGGCATTGTCAGCTCCGCGCAGGCGCGCGTACTGGCGCAGATTGCCAAACAGCATGGCCGCAACCTGGCCGACATCACCGTGCGCCAGAATATCCAATACCACTGGCTCACCATCCAATCGCTGCCAGAAATCATCGACACGCTCGGCACGGTGGGCCTGTCCTCCAAGGGAGCCTGCGGCGATGTGGTGCGCAACGTGACCGGCTGCCCGCTCGCGGGCTTGGCTGCCGATGAGATCATCGACGCTTCCCCCCTGGCGCTCGACATCTCGCGCCTGCTCTCCGGCAATCCTGACTTTTACAACCTGCCGCGCAAGTTCAAAATCTCCGTCACCGGTTGCCCGCAGTGGTGCTCGTATCCAGAGATCAACGAAATTGGCCTGACGGCTGTGCGTCGCGGCAATGAGATTGGCTACGCGCTGCGCGTCGGCGGTGGATTGTCCACGGCCCCACATCTCGGCGTCAAGCTGAACGCCTTCATCCGTCAGGATCAGGCGCTCGACGCCATGCGCGCCGTGGCGCAACTCTTCAACGATCAGCAGGTGCTGCGCGAAAGCCGCGACCGCGCCCGCATGAAGTATCTCTTCCTGCGCGAGGGCTGGGACGCTGCGCGCTTCCTCGACGAACTGCACGCACGTATGGCGTATCGGCTCGACTCCGCCGACGGTACCAGCGAACAGGTTCCCGACGATGTGCTGCGCGACCATGTCGGCATCCATGCGCAGAAGCAGGAGGGCCTGCACTCCGTGGGCGCATCCGTGCTGGGCGGACGCTTGACCGGCGAGCAACTGGAGGCTACCGCCGAACTGGCCGAGCGCTTCGGCAACGGCAGCCTGCGCACGACCATCATGCAGAACCTGATCTTCGTCAACATTCCCAAAACGCGCTCCTCAGAACTGGCCCGCGAGTTGCAACAGATCGGCCTGCACGTGGACGGCAGCTTCTTCCGCCGCGGCGCTATCGCCTGCACCGGCACGGAGTATTGCAAGCTGGCCATTACCGAGACCAAGGGCTTCGCGCGCTGGCTGGTCGATGAGATGGAGACGCGCCTGCCGGAGTTTGATCAGCAGTTGAAGCTCAACGTCACCGGCTGCACCAACAGTTGCGGCCAGCACTGGATCGCCGACATCGGCATCGTCGGCAAAAAGATCAAGCATGAAGGCAAGATGGCCGACGCATATTATTTCTGCCTCGGCGGTGCGCTCGGCGAACACGCTGGCATCGCGCGCACGCTGGGCTATCGCTGCCTGGCCACGCAGATTCCCGATGCCATCGAGCGCCTGCTGCGCAGCTATCTGCGCCAGCGCCAGCCCGGAGAAAATCTGCGCGCCTACTTCGCCCGCAACAGCGATGCGGAGCTACACGCGCAATTGGAAGGCAGCGAAGTGGCTGCGGCATTGCCGGCCTTGACAGCGGAATAAGCGGATCCATTTTCTGCGGAGAAAAAATCCATGACCGTGGCGCGCAAGGGCGTGGTGTATCTGGTGGGCGCGGGTCCGGGCGACCCGGAACTGCTGACGCTGCGCGCTGCACGCCTGCTGGCAGACGCTGATGCCGTGCTCCACGATGGCTTGGTTCCGCAGGCGATTCTCGATCAGATTCCACCGCGCGCGTTGTTGACCAACGTCGAAAAACGCTGCGGACAAAAGCGCATCACCCAAGCGGAGATTCACGCGCTGATGATCGCAGCCGCACGCAGCGGCCAGAGCGTCGTGCGCCTGAAGAGCGGCGACCCGCTCGTCTTTGGCCGCGCCGCTGAAGAGATCGAAGCGCTCGAAGCCGCAGGCATTCCCTTCGAAGTGGTTCCCGGCATCACCGCCGCCTTTGCCGCCGCCGCCGCGCTGCAAGCATCATTGACCGACCGACGCTCTGCATCGAAGATCATCTTCGTCACAGGCCAGCAGGCCACGCATCACATTCAAGAGCAGAGCGCCGATCACGAGCAGGACACCACTGTCTGGCACGGCCCGCTGCCAGAGGATGCCACGCTGATCGTCTACATGCCGGGGCGCAGCTATCGCGCGCTGGCGGAAAACCTGCTGCGTGAAGGCCTGAGCGCCGCAACCCCCTGCCTCGCCGTCTCGCGTGCCTGCCGCCTCGACCAACAAACGCACGCCTGCCGCTTGGACGAACTGGCCGCACTCGAACCCGGCCCCGCCCCAACCCTGCTGCTGATTGGCCGCCCCATGTCCAAGGTCGCCGCACGCCACGCCGCACTCGCCATCGCCGCGCAAAATCTGTAACCGCTGCAACGACTACAACCCCGCCGAATGCGCCCCTTGCCAGAGACTCCACTGGAATCATCCATGAAGTCATTCTGAATCCATCGATGCAGTTGTTCTGAAAAGTGCAGCGAGTGCGCATGCCGTGAACGAGCTGCGAGCGAAACGCATGGAAAGAATCCATAGAGTTCTCGCAGGTCTGCCCCAGCCGATATCCTCTGGATTCTTCGCTCCGCTCAGAATGACTTATTTTTCTGTGCGAGAGATGTGTATGCAAAACACCCTGTCGATCGACGCAGTTTTTTATGCCGAGATTGGGGTGATTCTTTGGTTGGTTGAATCGGACAGGATGGAACCAAGATTGGCTGCCCCCCAGTCTGCCACACATACAAACAAAGAGTATTAGAATTAGACACTTACCTGGATAACATTCTTTCAGATGCCACGCTTCGCTACCACCTTGGAACCATCGCTGGTAGTTGGAGCATTACTCGGCCAGCATTGTTCGATAGGGTTGCAGGCTGGTGGGCTGGAATGGCCGTAGCGTGCTGTCAATATCCGCACAGCGCATACATCTGCGACTCGACGGTAGCCAGCCGTTCGCCGGTTTGCAGTGCGTGAGTGTTACACTCACAGCGCAGCGCGCGCAGTTCGCGCAGGATCAGGTCTTGCGTAGTGTCCATCGTGGATTCCTACCAGAGGGTTAAGGGAGAGTATCGAATGAAGGTACGCATCAAACTCTTGTCGTCCATAGCCGCT
>JAJZCX010000156.1 GCA_021851625.1 Acidobacteriota bacterium
GGGGATTTCCAACGAGCGCGCGATGCGGCTCAACTCTTGAATGTTTTTTTCTTTCAACTCTGCTATGGTCATGATTTTTTTCTATGGGTGGGTTGGTGCGCTTCGGGGTGGGAACTGCACTGGAAGTAAGTTGGGATTAGAGTACAGGATTTTTCGGTGTTTGTGGAAGACGTGCCCGCTGCGGGGCGACGCGCCTACGCGGCGCGACGCTCCTGCTTGCGGACGGATTCACTTTCTGCGGCGCGGGCAACCGGCGCCATCGGATTCTCAGAACGGAAGCGGTACAGCACTTCATTCATCGTCTCTTGCAGACGCGTGTTGGGCTTGTGCAGCTTGCGTGTTGCCTTGGAGGCAAGCTGGCAAAGCTGATAGCGATTTTTCACGTGGGTCAGGGCACCATAAATCAGATTCGAGCGCATGATCGATATCTCCTCATCAAAAAAAATAAGTGGAACCAGTCCGTTCTTGTTCTTCCTGCTGCTGGCTGCGACCCGGATGCCTGACTGTCGGCCCCGGTTGGCAAACCCTTCACGGGAGGATCACCCCCTGCGGGGTTAGACGCAGGCAAGCGGAAAACGGATGAAAAAATTGTTCTGCCTCAGGCAAAATCCCTCGCACTGCACAACAATCTCTTCTGCTACTTCTGGTTGCGAATCACTGGCCGGATTCGTGGTGCTACTGCAACGAAGCGTGGCTTGCCAGCGTGCGGGACATTCTGTGTTGTCTCCGGTGCACGCGACAAAGATACTTGCCGAATCATAAACTTACACAATCCCAACTCGCCGCCTGCCTGACAACCTGCCCTGCCGCGACCCGCCGGAGTGCTCATTCATCCTGGCAACATCAAGAGTACGTGGGGACGCGCATAGAGTCAATAAAAATTTACAAGACGGTATTATTTCGGGAAATCTAGAGAAAATCCATTGAGAATCAATGGGTTACAGAGTCATCGCCCTAGCCTGACTCCTCCGTGTTCCACACCTCCCACGGCGACCGATAACAACCGCAGCCTTTCACTCGCGAACAGCTTCGCCTCTGTGGCTGCCTGCACTTGGGCCACGCTGAGGCCGTCGGCAATCTCCTCCAGCACCAGCCCCTCCGGCGTCACGCGGATGCAGGCCATCTCCGTAATGATGGTGTCCACCACGCGCGCGCCGGTCAGCGGCAGCGTGCAGCGGCGCAGAATCTTCGCGCGACCCTCCTTGGTCGTGTGCTCCATGGCCACGATCACACGCCGGGCGCTGGCCACCAAGTCCATCGCGCCGCCCATGCCCTTCACCATCTTGCCGGGAATCGTCCAGTTGGCCAGGCTGCCCTGTTCATCGACCTCCATCGCGCCCAGCACGCTCAGATCCATGTGCCCGCCGCGAATCATGGCGAAGGATTCTGCGCTGGAAAAATACGACGCGCCGGGCATTTCGCTCACCGTCTCCTTGCCTGCGTTGATCAAATCCGCATCCTCCTGCCCCACCAGCGGATAGGGACCCACGCCCAGCATTCCATTCTCCGATTGCAACACCACCTCCACGCCCGCGGGCACAAAGTTCGCCACTAGCGTAGGAATGCCAATGCCCAGATTTACATAGAAACCATCGCGCAACTCCAGCGCCACACACCGAGCGATGCGCTGCACCTTGTTCGCGCGTGCTGCGTTCGCGCGTGCTGCGTTCGCGCGTGCTGCGTCCGCGTGTGCAGCCTCTGTCTGTGCTGACCCCTGCGTCTGCGCCAAATTCTTCTGTACAGTAGAACTATCAGGATGCATCGCGTGCTCCCTTGCTGTCTTCGTTATCAGTGCGCCTCGCTGCTGCGCGCCAATGTTCTCGTGCTGGGCAGTCTGGCGCTGGCCTTTCGCGTCTCCGGCTTTCCGGCCAACCGGCCTGCGCCGTGGATTCTGCTGCCCGTGCTGGTCGCCTTCTTCGGCACCGTGGAGACCTTCCGCTGTCTGCGCCTGCGTTGGAGCCTCTATCACGCTGCTGTCCTCATCAGCCTCTACATGGACATGATGGCGCTCATGATGATCCTCTTTCTCGCGCTCTACCCCTACGCGCGCTGGCTTATGTAACGCTCACCGCACAGTTCGCTTCTCGATTCTTTTCTCCAAAGCGCGACACACCACAACGCGCTGCACGTAGATGCCCGGTGTCACCACCGCGTCGGGGTCCAACTCTCCCGGTTCGACCAACTCCTCCACCTCGGCAATCGTTATGCGCGCTGCCGTAGCCATGATCGGATTAAAATTTCGCGCTGTCTTGCGATACACCAGGTTGCCCATGCGATCGCCGCGCCAAGCGTGAATCAGCGCAAAATCCGCGCACAGCGCCTGCTCCAATAGATACGTCTTGTCGTTGAAGACGCGCGTCTCTTTGCCCTCGGCGACCACCGTGCCTGCGCCCGCCGGTGTGTAAAACGCCGGAATCCCCGCGCCGCCAGCACGAATGCGCTCGGCCAGCGTGCCCTGTGGAATCAGATGTAAATTCAACTTCCCCGCCAACACCTGCGCCTCCAGCAATTTGTTCTCGCCCACATAACTGCCCGTGTGCTCGGCGATTCTGTCCGCTTCGAGCATTCTCCCCATGCCCACGCCATCGACGCCCATGTTGTTGCTGATCGTACGCAGGCCGCGCGCTCCGGTGCGCAGCAGCGCTTCGATCAACTCCGCAGGAATGCCGCAGAGGCCAAAGCCGCCCAGCATCACCGTTGCGCCATCGGCAATGTCGCGCACCGCTTCATCCGCCGATGCAACCACTTTGTTCATCGCGATCTCCCGTGCCACAGCGCGCGTGGCGTTTTGCTCCATCCACTTCGCCGATAATGGTACGATGCTTCGATGATGGTTGCGCGCAGAAAATAAAATTTTCAGGAGTACGACAATGCTCAAAGGATTTCGAGACTTTATATTGCGCGGCAATGTGGTCGATCTGGCCGTGGCCGTTGTCATCGGCGCGGCCTTTACCTCCATCGTCAACTCGCTGGTGGGCGACGTCATCAATCCGCTGATTTCGGCCATCGTCAAAAAGCCGGATTTCTCGTATCTCGTTTTGCACCTGCACGGCGGCGTCATTAAGTATGGCAATTTTTTGAATGCGATCATCTCCTTCACCATCGTTGCCGCCACCATTTATTTCGGCGTGGTAATGCCCGTGCATAAGTTTCTGGAGAAGTTCCATAAAACCGAAGCCGCACCGGCCACCAAGCCCTGCCCGGAGTGTCTCAGTGACATTCCGCAGGCCGCGCGGCGTTGCGCACATTGCGCGCAGCCGGTTGCATAGGAGCATCCAAGCGGGAGTGCTTGGCAAGATACGCCCCCAAGTCTGCACACAAGCATATGCAACGCTCGCTTTACAATGAAGATTGAGTCAGTCCGTACGACGCGAGGTACACATGAGCCAGAGCAAAGAATCCAACGAACTCCGCAAGCTGCCCATGATGCCCATCCGCGACATGGTCATCTTCCCGTTCATGATGACGCCGTTCGTCGTGGGCCGCGAGTCCAGCGTGCAAGCGCTGGAAGAGGCGCTGACTGGCGACCGTAAAATTTTTCTGGCCACGCAGCATGACGCCAGCGTCGATGAGCCGCAGCCGCAGGACATCTACTCCGTCGGCACCATCGGCAACATTGTGCAAAGCGTCAAAATGCCCGACGGCAACATCAAGGTGCTCGTCGAAGGCGTCGAACGCGCCGAGGTCACCAGCTTGGTGGACACCGACGGCTTCTTCGTCGCCACCGTGCGCGTGCATCCATCGTCCATTGAAATCACCAAGGCCCTCGAAGGCCAGATGCAGCACATCACCACGCTCTTTGAGCAGTATTTGAAGCTGCAACAATCGCTCAACTTTGAGACCGTCGCCTCCTCCATTCGCATGGATGATCCGGCGCGGCTGGCCGACACCATCGCCGCCAATCTGCAACTACCCATCGAGGAGAAGCAGAAAATTCTCGACCTCTTCGATCCCGCCGCGCGCTTGAATCACATCGCCGGTGTGTTGGAAGTGGAGATTGAAAAGCTCAACATGGATCGCAGCATCCAATCGCGCGTCAAGCGCCAGATGGAGCGCGCGCAAAAAGAGTACTACCTGAACGAAAAGATCAAGGCGATTCAAAAGGAACTGGGCCGCGGCGAAAAAGGTGAGTTCGAAGATCTGAAGAAAAAGATTGAAACCTGCGGCATGCCCAAGGATGTGCTGGAAAAGGCGCTGCAAGAGCTAAAAAAGCTCGAAGCCATGCCGCCCATGTCGGCGGAGTCCACCGTCTCGCGCAATTATCTGGACTGGCTGGTCGCCGTGCCGTGGAAGAAAAAATCCAAGGAAATCCGCTCGCTGCAACACGCGGAAAAAGTTTTGAACGCCGATCACTACGGGCTGGAAAAGATCAAAGAGCGCATTTTGGAATTTCTCGCCGTGCGCCAACTGGTCAAAAATCCCAAGGGATCGATCCTCTGCTTTGTCGGCCCTCCGGGCGTGGGCAAAACCTCGCTCGGCATGTCCATCGCCAAGGCGACGGGCAGAAAATTCATCCGCATGTCGCTCGGCGGCGTGCGCGATGAGGCCGAAATTCGCGGCCATCGCCGTACCTACATCGGTGCGCTGCCCGGCCAGATCATCCAATCGATGAAACGCGCGGGCACAAAAAATCCCGTCTTCGTGCTCGACGAGATCGACAAGATGGCCTCGGACTTTCGCGGCGATCCGGCCTCGGCGCTGCTCGAAGTGCTAGACCCGGAGCAGAACGCCAGCTTTCAAGATCACTACCT
>JAJZCX010000157.1:0-3426 GCA_021851625.1 Acidobacteriota bacterium
TTGGTGAGCGCAGAAAACTCCGGCGATCGGCAGATGGAGGTCACCGGCGACACGGTTAGCATCAGCGCCACGTCCATCATGTTGCAGGCGGGCGACTCTGGCAAGCAATTCAGCTTCACCATCAATGGTTCCACGCAGTTTCCGTCGGGAGTAACCGCATCCACGATTCAGGCGGGAACCATCGTGCAGGTGCAGGCGCAAACGCAGTCCGACGGCACGTTGCTGGCTACCATGATTACGCCGGAGTCCGCAGACAACAGTTCTGGCCAACAGGAGGATGGGGCCAAGGGCATCGTGATCAGCGTGACGCAGACCGGAGGCGTGCTCACCGGCTTTAGCATGGTTCCGCGCGAGAGCTATGGCAGCTTGGGCAACACCGCCGCCACGCTCAGCGTGAGCGTTTCGCAATCGACTACCTTCAATCTTCCAGGGGACGCGCAGCAGGCTGGCGTTGCTGCGGGAGCCTTCACCAGTGCGGAGGTCTTTCCCGGCCAGTCCGTCGTCGTGGCTGGAACCGCGGGCACAGGTGGCGTATTGCAGGCGCAGCAGATCACCTTGGCTGCGGAGAGCATTGCAGGCACGCTGGCTGCCGTGCCGCAGGGAACCAGTCCCAACTTCACCTTCACGCTCACGCTGCCGACCACTGCGCTGTTGACCACGTACAGCAGCCTCACCGCTCTCAACGCAGCCACCAACGCCAACACGGAGTTTAGCCACTCGCTGAGTGCATCCAGCTTTGCAACGTTGGCCGCCAGCACCAGCGTGGAGGTACATGGCTACCTGATTGAGAGCGGCTCCAGCAGCTATCTGCTCTACGCCGCAGGCATCGGGCAGGTGGAGACGCCGGAGACCCCGGAAGCGCCAGAGTCATCGAGCGGCTCTGGCAGCGGAAGCTCCAGCAGCAGCGACAACTAGGAGCTGAATCTCCAACTGGCTACAATCGGTGCATGACGATGGCCCCGGTTGTGCTCGAAGGGCGGCACGTGCGCTTGGAGCCGCTGACGCAGGCGCACTTCTCCGACTTGGCGGAGATTGCCTTCGATCCAGCACTGTGGCGACTCTCCACGGTGCTGATCGAGACGGAGGCGGATATGCACGCTTACATCAACGCCGCGCTGGCCTTGCAGCAGGCTGGCGCGGCGCTACCTTGGGTCACGCGGGAAAAATCCAGCGGCAGGATCGTCGGCAGCACACGCTTCATGGACATTCAGCCTGCGCATAAGAATTTGGAGATTGGTGCGACTTGGCTGGCGCGACCGTGGCAGGGAACCGGCCTGAACACGGAGGCGAAGTACCTGCAACTCCGCTACGCATTCGAACAGTGGGGAGCCATGCGCGTCGCGCTGAAAACTCATCATGAAAATCTGCGCTCGCAGGCGGCCATGCGCGCCATCGGCGCCACGCAGGAGGGCGTCTTTCGCAATCACATGGTGATGCCCAGCGGCGGCATCCGCAATAGCGTCTGGTTCAGCGTGACGCGCGAGGATTGGCCAGAGGTTAAGGTTCACCTACAAAAAAGAATGCAGCGATTCTTTGGCGACGACTGCTTGTCATCCTGAGTGCACGCAGTAAGTCAGCCTGCCTTGAGCGAGCCGCACGCAAATTGAACGGGGAGAATCCAGAGAATGCTTTTTGCATCTGCATCGCCAGATTCCCCTGGATTCTTCACTCCGCTACGCTGCGTTCAGAATGACTCGTCGCGGGGAGAAAAGCATCGCACCATCTACATCTTGTCATTCCGAGTGAGCGCGCAGCGCGAGTCGAGGAATCTGCGGTTCTTTTTCCCAATGCACCCGTTCAACCGCAGATCCCTCCACTGCGGCTGCTGACGCAGCCTTCGGTCGGGATGACAAGGTGTATGTGGCGCTGGTATGCCCGTGTACAGAGTTTCATGACAGAACACACACCTCACAATGTCTTTCCGAGAAAAGCCCAGTGCGCAGAAAAGAATTTTTCATTCTGAGCGAACAGTGCAGAGATAAGAATGTATCCTTCCGAGTGAACGAAGCGAGTTGAGGAATCTGCGGTTATTCCCCAGCTTCCGTGGTGCGTTTCAGTTGGCCGCAGGCGGCGTAGATGTCGCGTCCACGCGGACGGCGTATGTAGGCGGGCACTCCAGATGCCATCAAATGCTGCTGAAAGGCGGCCACAGTATCGGGCTGCGGCATCTGATAGGCCACACCCGGCCCCGGATTCCACACAATCAGATTCACCTTCAACGGCAGGCCGGAGCGCCGCACTTGTTGCACCAATTCGCGCGCATCCTGCAGGCGGTCGTTGACGTCGCCCAGCAGCACATACTCCAACGTCAGCCGCTCACGTGCGCGCAGGGGAATCGCGCGCAGGCCGTCGAGCAAAGCCGCAATGTTCCACTTGCGCGTAATCGGCATAATCTCAGCGCGGATCGTGTCATTCGGCGCATTCAAACTCAGCGCCAGCTTGGGCCGCACCGTCTCGGAGGCAAAGCGTTCGATGCCCGGCAGAATGCCCGAAGTCGAAACCGTCATGCGCGACTCTGGAATGCCCACGCCCGCCACCAGCAGCCGCACCGCGTCCATGAAGGCGTCGTAGTTCAGGAACGGCTCCCCCATGCCCATGAACACAAGATTGATGCGGTCGCGCCCTACGCGCACCTTGTGCCGATTGAGCACGGCCACCACTTGACCGGCAATCTCGCCCGCCGTCAGGTTGCGCTGTACGCCCAGCTTGGCCGTCAGGCAGAACTGGCAGTTCACCGCGCAGCCCACCTGGCTGGAGACGCAGATCGTCGCCCGCAAATAGCGCGCCGCCTCCGCGGAGGATTCTCCCGCGGCTCCGGCAGTATCGTCGGAGCCGTCGCCCTGCTCGCCGCCATCGCCCTCTGGCATCCAGACCGTCTCCACCGTCGCGCCATCGGCACAGGCAATCAGGTAGCGCTCCGTGCCGTCCACGGAGGTGAAGACCTGCGCAATCTCCGGCAGCCCCACGCAATAACCCGCCTCCGTGATCTGACTGCGTAGTTGCACTGGAAACGGTGCAATCTCGTCAATCTCCGTCACTCGCTGTTGATATAAGGCCTGCCAAAGCTGCTGGATGCGATAGGAAGTTAAAGTAAAACCTAAAAGAATCTCCCCCAGCCTTTCCCGGTGCATCCCAAACAAAGCGATGCCACGTTGCGGCTGCGCTGCTGTGCCGATTTGGATGGGTTGAGTCATGCGGTGGGCTGCGCCGCTCCGGCAAAGGTGCGGAGCGTATGCAACAATCATAAGCGATAGAGAAGATCGTAGAGAACGCGGGCGGGGCCGGTCGCAATCGCGACGGCAAAACAGGTTCCCGATGCGCACAAGTGAGGTTCAAAGTGGAGCAGGAGCGCAGAATTCGCCGCACAGTTTTGCCAAATGGGTTGGTCGTCCTTACGGAACGCATGGAGCACATGCGCTCGGTCTC
>JAJZCX010000157.1:3436-4746 GCA_021851625.1 Acidobacteriota bacterium
GGGTCCGGGCTGGCTCGCGCGATGAACGCGCCGAGGTCAACGGCATCTCCCACTTCATCGAGCACATGGTCTTCAAGGGCACGCGCTCCCGCACGGCTCAGGGCATTGCCCGCGAGGTGGACGCGATGGGCGGCAATCTCGACGCCTTCACCGGCAAAGAGATGGTCTGCTTCAACGTCAAGGTGCTGGATGAACACGTCCCCGGCGCGCTGGATGTGCTGTGCGATCTGGTGCGCAATCCGCTTTTTGCCCAAGAGGAGATGCAGCGCGAACGCGGCGTGATCCTCGAAGAGATCAAGATGGACGCCGACAACCCCGATACGCTGGTGCATGAGACCTTCGTGCAGAATCTCTGGCGCAACCATCCGTTGGGTCGGCCCATTCTCGGCACGCAGGAGACGGTCAGCCGCTTTGACCGCGATTTGGTGCTGGACTTTTACGGTGGACAATTTTTAGGCGGCAATATGATCTTTACCGCCGCAGGCAATCTGGAACATGAGGCGCTGCTCGATCTGGTCACCACCAAGCTGAGCGCGATGCCCGCCGGGCGCTCCGACGGCATTCTGGAGCGGCCCGATTCGCAGGCGAAGATCATCCTGCGCAAGAAAAAATCATTGGAGCAGGTGCAGCTTTGCCTGGGCGTGCCCGGCCCGCAGACCAACGACACGCGCCGCTACGCCGCATTTCTGCTGAATACGATCCTTGGCGGCGGCATGAGTTCGCGCCTCTTCCAAACTGTGCGTGAAGAGCGCGGCCTGGCCTATTCGATCTACAGCGAACTCAGCCCCTTCCGCGACACCGGCTCGCTCTGCGTCTATGCGGGCACCTCGGCCCAAAATGCGGAGCAGGTGATTCGGCTCACCGTGGAGGAGTTTGCACGCTTGAAGGCCGCTCCAGTGACTCCAGAGGAGTTACAGCGGGCCAAGGATCAAGTGAAGGGCAACGTCCTGATGAGCCTGGAAAGCTCCGGCGCGCGCATGACGAATCTGGCCCGACAAGAGATGTATTTTGACAAGTTCATCGGCGTCACCGAGGTGCTGGAGCGCATCGCCGCCGTCACCGCCGAGGAGATGCGCACGCTGGCGCAGGCGCTCTTTGTGCCGGAGGCCATTGCCGTGGTGCTATTGGGCAACTTGGGAGAATTGAAGATCACGCGCGAGCACATGGCCTGCTGAGCGCAGCACTTGGCAGCGGCATATTTTTCCATGGGCAGACCTGTTGCCAACTGATACAGTGTGAAGGATGGAAATCGCCGGGGGCAAAGGCATCTGTATGAACATTTGGAGAACCATGTCGCAGCGCAATCGCAA
>JAJZCX010000158.1 GCA_021851625.1 Acidobacteriota bacterium
GCAGAGCTTTGACGGCACTTTGAGCTATGCTACACCGCAGTCCACAGCGGGCACGGAGACGCCGTGCAAATTTCATCTACACGCCACAGTTTGGACTCCGGGACAGATGCATTTGTGGAAGCAGGCCAGTACTGGCTCCTCGCCGCGTTGGTTGACGGTGGTGCAGCGTTGGATGGGCGATCTGCCCACGCTGCCGAATTGCACGGGAACCCTGCAAGCCGATCGCATTGTGTTCGGCGCTGTGGTGTTGAATCATGCTGCGCTCAACTTGCATCTGCACGGGCAGCAGGCGGATTTTTCCTCGGTGCAGGGCAATTTGTGGGGCGGTACGGTGCAGGGCAGTGGTTCGCTCGCACGCGGAACCGATCTGCCAGAGGCGCGCGTGCAATTGGCTGTACACGGTATGCAAGCGGCTGCGATTGCGGCGGCGTTACACGCGCAGCACTGGGGCAGCGGCAGCATGGATGCGCAACTGCGCGGGTCGGCACAGGGCTGGACGGTGCAACAGATGACGGCCAGCGCAACTGGAACGCTGAGCGCACAGTGGAATGCGGGCACATGGAATGCCGCTGCGCTGGCAGCCACGCCGCTGGCGCGATTCCAGCGGCTCTCACTCCAGGCAACGGTACAGAACCAAACGGTTATGATTCACCAAGGGGATCTGCTGGCAGCAGACAAACACACGCAGATTCGTGGAACGCTGCATCTCCCCAGTGCGCTGCATCTGACGCTGCAACCCAGCGGAGTGCTGGTGCAAGGCACGCTAGCGCATCCAGAACTAGCCGCCGCAGCAACACACAGTGCGACCACGCCTACCCAATAGACAAACGGACTATTGCGCAGGTGCGATGGTGATATGCATTTGATGCGAACTGGTGCCGACTTCAGGCACCGTGCCATCGTTGGCAGTGACGGTCTGCGCTGCGTTGGGCAGGACGACGCGCACCGTGGCCTTGCCGTGCGCTGGCACCAAGACGCTGTTGCTTTCTTCTGAAGTGCTGGTCTGCACCGTTACGGGCACCTGCGCCGCGCAGGTGCCGGAGTTTTGCACTTCCACGGAGGTCAAGTATTTTTTGACGCCTCCGTGCAATAGCAGCGCGCGCGTGTACACATTGGCGATGGAGAGATCGGGCAGGCCGCGGTCACGATAAATCCAATCGTCAAAAAACCATTCGATGTCTTTTGCGTGCACGGATTGCACCGTGCGTTGGAAGTAGCTGGGTTCGCGGTCCAGTGCAGGGTTGTAAGCGCGCAGCGCCTGGCCCAGTGCGCCATCGCCCAAGATTCCGCGCAGCATCCAAAAAACAAAAGCGGCTTTATCGCGGTAGTAGATGTCGCTGTAAGCCTCGATCAAGCTTTGGCCTGCATCTTTACCGGGCTGCGCTGGTTCCACCAGCGCCAATGCGCCGCGCTGCGAATTCAATTGCTGAATCGCGGCAGCGCGTCCGGCCACGTGCTCTGTCCAAAGCGTGGTGAAGAACTGCGCCACCCCTTCGTCCATCCACACGCGCGGAGATTGAAAGTATGCGTGGCTCTCCATGTGCGCCAACACCGGCGTTAAATCTTGCGCCTCCGCCTGACGCAAAGGCGCAAATAAAATGTTGCGATCTTCCGAGGGTAAATCGTCCTGTTCTGGCAGATCGACCACAACGATCGGGCGCTGGGGATGCGTGCCGAACCACTGCTCTGCCAGCGGACGCACAAGCGGGACAGCCTTTTCGTAATTGGCTGCTAAATCTTCATCGCCATCCCGCGCGTAGATTTCAATTCCATCGGCGGAGATTTTTTTACGCGTGAGCACGAAGAGTCCCAGCGGGCGGAAGCCGATCGGTTCCTGCGCCAGCGTGAAGGAGGCCACGCGCGAAACGTTCGCGGGCAAGTTTGCATCGGTTGCGGTCTGTGCATCCGGTTGCACCACCACGCCATTCAACACCGCCAAGGTGGGCGCGTTGTCCTTGTACTCCACCATCACGTGCAGGCGTATTCGCGCCGATTGTTCGCGCAGCTTCCACTGGCCGATTTCGTTAAAGAGCCGCGTGCCCTCACCCAGCAGCGCCGGAGGCACGGACACGGGGAACCAGACCACGTTGCCAACGCCGCGCAGGCCAGTGAATTGCGGTTCCATTCGATCCCATTCCGAGGCGAGCGCCACATCTTCCGGCGCGCCCAAGCGCACCAAGCGCGCTGCGGATTGCTCCACTGTGCCGGAGTAGAGCACGTCGAGCGGCAGCGTAGCGCCCGGTGCCAGCGGATGTGGCAGTACGGCGACAGCCTCGTTGACTTGGCCCGTGTGGTCCAGATCGCTGTCGAGCGTGTGCGCTGCAAAGGTAAGATTAGCTCCGCTCGCGTGGAGAAAATCCCATTGCAGTGTGGAAGAGATTTGCAGTGCGATGCGCTGCAAGGGCTGCGTGCCATCGTTGCGCACGGTTATATGCGCGTCCACGGAGAGGGCGTGCTTTGCGGGCGTCAGGTGCACATCGCAGTCATAGCGCAGCATGGTTAGCGCCGAGCGTTCCGCATCCGTGATGGCAATCGCCGCTGGGTTTGCCGCTTTGGAAGTGGATGGCGTTGCTACATCAGCAGGCGCGGAAGAGGACTGCGCGCTTTTGCTACTGCGTGAAAATAAAACCGTCGTGGAATCGCTGCCGTGCGTGGATGCTGACGGCTTGGTTGTCTGCGCATGGATGCCTAGGCCCATCGCGCACGATACGCCCAAAAGAAAAACGCGATAAGCTTTGCGCATTAAGAGCCAAGTCCTTTTTGTTGCTTGCGCTTTTGTGGTGCGGTTGGAGCAGCTTGCGGCTGCGTCTGTCGCCGTTGCCGCATCGCTTCATACATCACCACAGCGCCAGCCACGGAGACGTTGAGCGAGGCGACCTGTCCCGCCATGGGAATGCGCAAAAGATGGTCACAGGTGCGCCGCACCAAGTCATGCAGTCCTGCGCCTTCGCGGCCCAGTACCAGCACGCAATTCGAGCGGAAGTCGAAGCTGTCATAATCCTGCGTGCCGCGTTCATCCAGGCCAATGCACCAGACGTTCTTCTGCTTCAGGTCTTCCAGCGAGCGCACCATGTTGGTGACGCGGGCAATGCGCACATGCTCGCTGGCACCAGCGGAGACCTTGGCCACGGTGGCGTTCACCTGCGCCGAGCGGCGCTCTGGCAGCAGCACGCCATCCACGCCGGCGGCGTCGGCGGTGCGCAGCAGCGCGCCCAGATTATGTGGATCTTCAATACCATCCAACGCGAGCAGAAACAAATGTTCCCCGCGCGGAGTGAGCAGATCGCTGGCATCGGCGTAGCTGCGCCCGGCTAACATAGCCACGACGCCCTGATGCGCGCCGCCTTCAGCCAGCCGGTCGAGTTGCTCCTTTGGCTCAAAGCGCAAGCGCACGCCTGCAGTGCGGCAAGCGTCAATGACGCGCTGCAAGCGCAGATCACTGCGACTGCGTTGCACGGCAACCGATTCCACGCGGCGGCCTGCACGCAGAGCCTCCTCCACGGGATGCAGACCAAACAAAACGGCCATAACTCCAGTGTACGCTAGGGTTTTTGTTGCATAAATTCTTGATAAGCAACCGCTTGCAGGCAGAGTATTTTCCTGCGCTGCGCTGTCCGAGCCGCTGTATCCTATAGAAGATGGCTTGGCAGCGTTTGAAAAATAATTCGTCCCAGACGCGCATCTTTTCCCACGGAAACCCCGTCTGTGAGGATATGAGCGTGGTGCGGGCAGAGGTTCTGGACAAAGCGGAGCAGGCGGGTGCGGCCAACGCGGAGATTGCCACGCGCTTGAAACGACGCGACGCGGCGATGGTGGCCGAGCTGATCGAACTCTATCAGCATCGCTTGCTGCGCTACTTGGTATTTCTGACCGGCAACCGCGACTTGGCCGAGGACTTGTTTCAGGAGACGTGGCTGCGCGTGTTGGAGCGTGGTTCCCAATATGATGGTCGTGCGCGTTTTGATACTTGGCTCTTTGCCATTGCGCGCAATCTGATGTTGGATCATGCCCGCAAGCGCGTGATGAAGAGCTTGGATGAGCCAACAAGCGAAGACAGCGAACGCACACTGGAGATTGCCAGTGGCGATCCCTCCCCCTTTGAAAACTTCTTGCTGCGAGAAAACGCGGCCCGCGTGAGCGAGGCGTTGCTGCAATTGAGCGCCCCATCGCGCGAGGTGCTGGTGCTGCGCTTTCACGAAGATTTGCCGCTGGAGGAGATTGCCAGCGTGACACACGCGCCGCTCTCGACGGTCAAGTCGCGCCTGTATCGCGGCATGAGCGCATTGGCGGATTGGCTGCGCTCCGAGCAAACTCCACTGGAGGCGCAGCGATGAAGCGTGAACCCGTCAACGGGCCGCAAGTCGTCACGCCGGACGCGGCGCGCGCAGCCCTGAGCAGCGTGAACGTAGTGGCTGGGCACAGTTTGGTGCGGCGGGCGCAGCGTCGTGTGCAGGCCCGGTGCGACCAGATTGACGAGCGCCATCGGCAGGTACGACAGCGCATTGGTTTGGCGTTGCTGGCGACGTCGGCGATTTTGCTATTGCTGACGCCCGCAATTTGGGGCGGCTACAGCCAATCCGCAGGCTGGCGGCACTTTGCGGATGCTGATTTTCAAGTGATGTATTGGACGGCATGG
The DNA here is from genome assembly GCA_021851625.1 of Acidobacteriota bacterium. Classification (GTDB taxonomy): domain Bacteria; phylum Acidobacteriota; class Terriglobia; order Terriglobales; family Acidobacteriaceae; genus JAJZCX01. The sequence goes on from JAJZCX010000158.1 coordinate 4,637, forward strand.
CTGCTGCCCATCACACTCATCACGCTTGTGGTTGGATTTTTGCGTGTGCGCACGCAACGGCCAGAGCGCAAGCGGCTCCACTTGGTGCGGTAATGGCA
>JAJZCX010000159.1 GCA_021851625.1 Acidobacteriota bacterium
GCCACGCCAATGCTGCCCGATGCGCGCAGCGTCACTCCCTCCACGGTCACCGGCTGCTGCAGAGACTCTGCAATCGTGCGCGCAAGATGGGCCGCATGTTGCGGCTCGGTCAACTCGGAGAGCAAAATCGTAAACTCATCGCCGCCGGTGCGGGCCACAGTATCGGCCTTGCGCAGCCGGTGCCGCATCCGTTCTGAAGCGGCACACAGCACAGCATCACCCACCGCGTGCCCGTATGTGTCATTGATTTTTTTGAATTCGTCCATGTCCACCATCAACACGGCGGCCAGCGTCCGGTTGCGCTCGGCGCGCTGCAAGGTCTTCTCGATGCGATCTTCAAAGAGCCTGCGATTCGGCAATCCGGTCAGCGGATCGTGCAAGGCCAGGTGCTCGGCACGATCGATTTGTTGCTCCAAAAATGTCAGCAAAATTCCCACGGCAGCGATGAACTTGGGGATATTCCAGACCTCATGTCCGATGCTCAATCCTGGAATCAGTGCCCCCAGCATCCACGTGATGGGATGCAGGGACGCCATGGCAAAGAAGCCGAACACGGTAACAACCACGCCCGCCGTTTTACGGGGCCAGTGCTGGGCAAAGCGGATGCCACACATCAGGTACAGCCAGACCATGATGGCTTCCGCGCCATATTCGGGATGATGCAGCCAGAGGAGCACGCCCAGCGCCAAAGCCAGCACATAGGAAGCAGTCAGGCTGAACGCGAGATTGCCCAACGCACGCCGACTCCGCGTGCGAACGTGCAGCAGGGTTGCACTGACTGCAATCAGGATCACAATCGCCGCGTATACTTTCCAGCTTTGCACCCCAGCGTTCACGCAGGCCGTATAGGCCAGCATGTCCGCAGTCCAAACCAGAGCAGCAACGGGCTGTTCGCCCAACACATCGAAGCGGGAGCAGGCGCGCAGAAAGGTAATGCCAGCCATCTCCACCAGCAGCATGGCCAGCGTGTGCACCCAGCGCTCGCGCTCGCCAGTGCCCACATCGAAGAGCCGCACGCAGAAATAGGCCAGAACCAAGCTCCAGCCAATCAGCCATCGATCCAGTTGGTCGCCCGCATGGCGACGCAACATCGACCGAAAGACCGCCACCAGCGCAGCGAGCGCAACCAAATCCGGCAGAACGGAATAGTTCAGCATGGGGCCACTACCGTGTGCGGCGAAGCGTGGAGCGCCGTGTGCGCAGCGGAGCGCGTTCGGGCGTTGCCCGTCCCATCCTTCCCAGAACCGATGGCAGCAGCAACAGCGTCAAAAGCATCAGGTGTACTTTGTCCATACCGCCAGTATGCGCGGAACTTCTCCGGCTGCAAGCGATATTTTCGATTTTTCCTGTAGCCCCAAGCACACAAGTTATCCATAATGGTTACTTTGGATGCACACTCCGGGAACCCCGCACAGCCATCTCCTTGCTGCGCCAGCAGTTGACCCTTTCTCTATCGGCACGCTTACAATACCCAGCAGAGGAGAAATGGAAATGCGGCGACAGGTATGGATCACTTTGGGATTGGCTCTCGTTACCTTGGGCGCTTCGGCGCAATGGACCAATCCGGCGGAAGACCTCCCAGCCTACCACGATGCCGCGCCACAACCGGCCAAGAAGCTGCCGCACATCCTCGCGGGCAAACAACTCACCGGCCCCTCCTTTGTCTACCCTTGGCAGGTGCAGGTCTACAAAGACGCAGCCAAGATTCCCAACGTACTCTATCAACTCCCTTGCTACTGCCGCTGTGACCGCGCCCTGGGCCACACCAGCCTGCGCAGTTGTTTTGAAGGCCTGCACGGAGCCGAATGCTCCACCTGCGCCAAAGAGGGTCTCTACGCCTATCGCATGACGCAGAAGGGCTGGACACCCCAGCAGATTCGTGACGGCATCGAGCGCGGCGAGTGGAAGAGCATCGACCTCAAGCAGCCCGGTGCATAAATCCAGCCATCCCGGTCTGCCACGAACCAACCGGGGCACTCCCACCGCGTAAAGCAATCCCGCCGCGCGCCGATAGCGCAAATGGATGGGTGGATATTCCTGTCCAGACGGTTGGTTGCTCATGCAAACCTTGTTCCCTCACATTCCGCATCTGCATCAACCGCTTTGGATGCTGCCCGCACTGCTGTTGCTGGCCGCAGGCGGGGCCTATGCGTACTGGCTGATGCGCCGAGCCGCGCAATCCAGCCCACTCGAACGCCGCACTTGGTGCTGGGCCGCTGTTCTGCTGCTGGCTGCCACGCTGGCCTGCACGGGACTCATCGCCCTGTTGGCCTTTGATCCCACCCCCTCCGGCGCGCATCCAGCGCGACAGATGCTTCCCATCGCACTCAGCCTGTTGCTGGGCCTGGCAGGCAGCGTCGCGCTGTTCTTGCATCATCACATCAACATCCAACCCATCCGCGAGTTGGAGCGCATGCGCCAGCTTGCCGACGGAGCCTTTGAAGGCATCGTGCTCTGCCGCGATGGGCAGATCCTCGATGTCAATCTTCCCTTCTGCGTTCTGCTGGGACTCTCGGCGCAGACCCTGCGCGAGTGCACCATCACGCAATTGGCAGCGCCCAACTCAAAAGAAGCGCTGGAGAAACTGCTGCGTTCCGCACCCCACAGTCCGATGGAGATCGAACTGCGCAATGGCGACGGCTCCTTCTGCCCGGTGGAAGTGCACAGCCGCTCCATGGAGTATGCGGGCCTGCCTGCCACGGTGCTAGCCGTGCGCGACCTGTCGGAACGCAAGCAGGCGCAGCTTCGCATCGACCACCTCATCCATCACGACGCGCTCACCAATCTGGCCAACCGTCTGCTCTTCCACGACCGCCTGCAACGCGCCATGGCGGAGACCGATCGCACCGGCCAATCCATGGCGCTGCTCTACATCGATCTGGACCGCTTCAAATCCATCAATGACATGCTCGGCCACGCCAACGGCGACGATGTGCTGGTGCAGGTCGCCTCACGCATGCAAGACGCCACGCGCCGCATTGACACGGTTGCACGCTTGGGCGGCGATGAGTTTGCCGTGGTGCAACCGCGCTGCCTGTCGCCACAGGGCGCGGCTACGCTCTCCGCTCGCCTGTTGCGCATTCTGCAGCAGCCGATTCTTATCGGCGCGCATCCTGTCGCCGTCTGCGCCAGCATCGGCATCGCTCTCTATCCGCAAGACGGGACCACGGTCGAAGAACTCCTGCAAAACGCCGACCTCGCCCTCTATCGCGCCAAACAATCCCGCGGCAGCAGCTTCTGCTTCTTTGAGCCGGAGATGGATCTGCGCTTACAGGAGCGCCGCACCTTGGAGATTGATCTGCAAGAGACGCTCAAAAACAATCAGCTCTACCTGCACTACCAACCGCAGTTCGCCACCAACACGCTGGAACTGGCAGGCTTCGAGGCTCTCGTGCGTTGGAAGCATCCGCAGCAAGGCAACATTCCGCCGTCGGACTTCATCCCGCTGGCAGAGGAGACTGGCCTGATCCTCTCCATCGGACACTGGGTGATGATGGCTGCCTGCATGGAGGCAGCCAGTTGGCCGCGACCGTATCGCGTCGCTGTCAACGTCTCCGCCGTGCAAGTGCAACACGGCTCGCTGGCCGAGACCGTCTCCGAAGTGCTGCGCGCAACCGGACTGCCGCCCGAACAATTAGAGTTGGAGGTCACCGAAAGCCTCTTCCTCGGCAACCTCGACGCCATCGCCGCTACGCTGCGCGACCTCAAGCGCCTCGGCGTGCACATCACTCTCGACGACTTCGGCACCGGATACTCCAGCCTCGGCTATCTGCGCCGCTTTCCCTTCGACACCATCAAAATTGACCGCTCCTTCATCGCGCCACTCGGCCAAGACTCACAAGCCGATGCCATCGTGCAATCCATCGTTGCCCTCAGCCACAGCCTTAAGATGGACGTGATCGCCGAAGGCATCGAGACCGAAACGCAGCTCTCCGCATTGCAATCCACCGGCTGCGACCAAGTACAAGGCTATCTGCTGGGCCGCCCCGTTATGGCCGACTCTCTCGTATCCCTGCGTGAAGCTGGCATCTTCGCACCGCAACCGGCAGCCGCCAGCCCCAAAGTTGCCGCGGCCAAACCGCCCAGCCCAGTACCCAGCCCAGCGCGGCCCACATTGGTTCCCTCCGCCATCAGCGCGGATTGAAGCCCGCACCCGCTCCTGTGCGCAGGCGCACCAGCACCGCAGAATCCAGCGCCGTACAATAAAAAGGAGGAATTCTCCTGCCCATGCGCCGCGTATACATGGACGCCAACGCCACCACGCCGCTGCTGCCAGAGGTGCTCGATGCCATGCGTCCCTACTTCACCGACCGCTTCGGCAACGCATCCTCGGTGCACTCCTTTGGCCAGCAAACGCGCAGCGCCGTCGAGCAGGCCCGCCTCAGCGTCGCCGCACTGCTCCACTGCCGCCCAGCGGAGGTCGTCTTCACCAGTGGCGGCACCGAGAGCGACAACCTCGCTCTCTTCGGCGCAACCCGTCCCGGCGACCACATTCTCACCACCGCCATTGAGCACCACGCCGTGCTCCACGCCGCTGAGCATCTGGCCCTGCATGGCCGCGAGGTCACCATCTTGCCCTGCGATGCCAATGGCGTCGTCACGGCTGAGTCCGTCCGCAACGCCCTGCGCCCCAACACGCGGCTCATCAGCGGATC
>JAJZCX010000160.1 GCA_021851625.1 Acidobacteriota bacterium
CTGCTGTATCTCGACAGAGGCGCTATAGGAACCGAGCAGCGCTTTTTCATCCATGCACACCGCCGCCGGATCAAAGATCGCCTCCTCATGTTGCGTGTGCGCGAAGAGCATGACGCGCCCGCCGGGCCGTGCCGCATCCATTGCCGTTTTGATGAGAGATTTTCCTGCGACTGCCACCATCACTACATCGGCTCCGCGTCCTTCCGAGTGTGACTTGGCCACAGCAACCACATCTTCCCGGCTGGCATCGATGGCGTGTTGCAGGCCGAACTCCGCGGCAACGCGATGTCGCTCCGTAAATAAGTCGGAGGTCAAAACCTTTGCACCCGTGCGCTGCGCCAGTGCAGCCAGCAAAATTCCAATCGGCCCCTGCCCAATCACCAGCACGGTTTCATCCGAGGCGATCTGCAAATTGCGCACCGCTTTTAAGCACGTATTCACCGGCTCAATCCAAATCGCCTGCTCGAAGGGAACATCCTCTGGAATGCGAATCATGCCGCGCTCGACGATCCAGTCCATCACGCGGATGTACTCGGCAAAGCCGCCGCCCGCCGGCTCAAAGCCCGCCGTGCAACCCACACGCTTGTACACTTCGCACTGCGCAAATGTTTTTTTGCGGCAGTAATAGCACGCGCCACAGGGAATGTGATGAAAGGCCATCACGCGATCACCCACCTGCCAACCGCGCACATTCTCGCCCACGGCAGCGATGACGCCGGCCATCTCATGGCCAAAGATACGCGGCGCGCTGTGCGAACCGGTGTGAATCTTCTTCAGATCGGTTCCACAAATTCCGCAGGCGTGAATCCGCACCAACACTTCTCCGGGGCCAATCGCGGGCACGGGCACCGTCTCCACACGCACATCGTTGATGCCGCGATACACCGCGGCGCGCATCGTTTCCGGTATGGAATTCCCGGTGAGTTTCTGCTTGGAAGATACCGTCGCCATGCTGCCTAATTTCCCTCTTATTTCTTTGCTTCTGCTTCGTATGCTTGCGGCATACTACGCAGATCGCTGCACAGATTGTGCGCAGCGCGCGCGGAGTTGCCCGCCATGCGCAGCACGCCCGGCCACAGCCAAGGCCGCACGGCAATGTGCACGGCAAAAGCCGACTCGCGGAACCATCCATCGTCCGTAGCGAATGCTTGCAGTGGCGGTAACTCCACGTCGAGAGCGTCCGAGATGGCCTTGATCGCTGCAAAGGCAATTCCCTGCTCTGCGGCGATGCGCGCCACGGCTGCCGCTTCCATGTCCACGCAGTTGGCGTCGTGTCGCGCGGCCAAGACACGCTTCGCCTCCGCGTCAGCTACTTGGGCTACGGTCACCAGTGTGCCACTGCCCTGCGCACAAGAAAATTTTTCTCCTGTCACAGCGTCGATGACACGAGCCGGTCGCAACACCGTACCGGCAGTCATCTCCGCACACAAGGCTCCGGCCCACCCCACGGAAAGTATCCGAGCAATCGGACCATGTTCCAGCGCCGCGCGCGTGGCCAACGCTGCCCGTTGCGCACCCATGCCTGCGCAGGCAACCACAGTCTGACCGCGCGTGTAGACAAAGATTTTTTCTTTGGGATGGCTCTCGTTCTTCCAGCCGCGCACCAGTTCTGCAATCTCGCGGGGCAGTGCTGCGATGATGGCAATCTTTGGCTTCATGGTTGTCGCCTATGCGTTCGGGGCATATCCCTGTGCACGGAACCAATCAATGGCTGCACGCAAGGCTGCATCCACAGGCAGTGCGCGATAGCCCAATTCCTGTTCCGCCTTGGCCGAGGAGGCAAACATTTTCTTCTTACCCATGCGCACAGCCTCCACCGTGGCACGCGGCTCGCGGCCCAACCAGCGCCCGTTCACCCATTCATCAAAATAGGCAAAGCCCATGGCCACCGCGTGTGGCACACGCGCCGTGGGGGATGGCAGTCCCGTCATCGCAGCCATGCGATCCAAAATTTGCTTGAGGGTTAAATTTTCTCCGCCCAAAATGTAGCGCTCGCCGGAGCGCCCCACCGTCAATGCAGACCCGTGCGCAGCAGCTACGGCAGATACATCTACCAGATTCAAGCCCGTGTCCATGTAGGCCGGGAATTTCCTCCGCAAAAAATCCACCACGATGCGCCCGGTCGGCGTGGGCTTGGCATCCTCAGCGCCAATCGGCGTGGTGGGATTCAGAATCACCACATGCATGCCTTTGCGCGCAGCATTTATAGCCTCTTGCTCGGCCAGAAATTTGGAGCGCTTGTAATGGCCAATCATGTCCATCAGCGTCACCGGAGAGCTTTCATCCACGATGGTTCCATCCGTGCGAAATCCCATCGTGGCCACGCTCGACGTATACACAACGCGGCGTACACCTGCCTCCGCAGCCACGCGCAGCAACTCGCGCGTGCCGTAGACATTGGCCGCATACATGGCTTCAGGATCGCGCACCCATAGACGATAATCCGCAGCTACATGCACCAACGCATCGCAGCCTTCCAGCGCGGGGCGCAGCGCCTGCGCTTCGCGTAAGTCGCCTGTGACCATCTCCGCATGCAGGGACTGCAAATGCTCCATGCGGCTGCTGGTGCGCACCAACAGTCGAAGCTGCGCGCCTTGGCCTTCCAATGCGCGCGCCACATGTGCGCCGACAAAGCCCGTTGCGCCTGTAAGAAAAATTTTCATGGGAACCCGTATGTTCGCGCTGCATTGCGGCGCGTGCGTTGGTCAGCGAAAGATGCAGCGACTAGTCGAGCGCTTCGGCCTCAATGCCGATATTTTTCTCGCCCGCTTCTTTCTTCTCCCAATACTTGCGCAGCCACGCTTCCCAACCTTTTCCCGCCGCAGTGTCGCGCCCGGTAAAGGCCAACGCGGCAATCTCACAGTAAGGAACCGTGATGCGCTCCTTGGTGTCCTTGGGAATGATGCGCACACTGGATTGATAAATGTTGCCCGTGGCGCGTCGGTCGAAGATGTAACCCTCAATCTTGCTGCCAGCCTTCAGCGTAATCGTCACATCGCCGCGAAAATCAAATGCCTTTTCCATGGCGGCGAAGATTTCCTCTGGCGTGGCCATCGATGGAATCCAGCCTTCTAGATTGTCATGGGAAAAACCCGGCGAAACCTCTTGCGTCTCCACAGTCTGCTGCAACTCTTCGGTCTGGCTCATGCGTGCTGCCCTTCCATGCGCTCTGCGGGCGCACTTTCAATCTGCACTAGCGGATTGAAAGAATGCACTGGACGTACCTCTTGCTGCAACAATTCGAGCGCGCCACGATCTGCATACCGGCTAAAGAGCGTGGCCTTCACCATGCCCAAAAATCCCGATAACGTGCCAAAGGCATAGTGCACGGTGGAAGGCTCATAGCCGCAACTCACCATGCAGTTGGCGCACTTGGGATTGCCCGACTCCGTGCCGTAGTTGGCCCAGTCCGTCGTCTGCAACAGTTCTTGGAACGTATCCGCGTAGCCATCCTGCAACAGGTAGCACGGCTTTTGCCAGCCAAAGATGTTATAGGCCGGCGAACCCCACGGCGTACATTGATAATCGCGCTTGCCCATCAAAAATTCCAGGAACAGCGGCGACATATTGAACTTCCAACTCCGCTTGCGATTGGATAAAATTGCGCGGAATAAGCGACGCGAACGCGCGCGGCCCATGAAGTGCTTTTGGTCGGGAGCCTTGTCATAGGTATAGCCCGGCGAGAGCACAATGCCTTCGACGCCAAACGACATCACCTCATCAAAAAATGCGCGCACACTATTCGGGTCGGCACCATCGAAGAGCGTCGTGTTGGTCGTGACGCGAAAGCCACGTCGGACGGCCTCACGGATACTTTCCACTGCGACGTCATAGCCGCCTTCGCGGCAGACGGAAAAATCATGATGCTCACGCTGTCCGTCCAAGTGCACAGAGAAGGTTAAATACTTGCTCGGCTGGAACAGGTCCATCTTTTCTTTCAGCAGCAGCGCGTTCGTACACATGTAGACGTACTTTTTGCGCGCAACCAAACCGGCAACAATCTCGCCAATCTGCGGATGCAACAGCGGCTCTCCACCGGGGATGGAGACCATCGGCGCGCCGCACTCCTCGGCTGCGCGGAAGCACTCCTCCGGCGTCAGTTGCTGCTTCAAAATATGCGCAGGGTACTGAATTTTTCCGCAGCCAGCGCACGCCAGATTGCAGCGGAACAGCGGCTCCAGCATCAGCACCAACGGGTATTGTTTGCGGCCACTCCAGCGCTGCTTGAGCACATAAGTCGCCACCGTCCACATCTGAGAAATCGGCACTGCCATAGGCTTGGTTTGCTCCGAACGCTTTCTTGATTCTACGCGCTGCTACGCCCGCGTGCCTGCATGAGCCGCAGGAAGCTGCTGCTGCATCGCGCGCCGATAGGTGGTCAGCGCCAGCAGTGGAAAATAATTGCGGTACAAGTGATACGCCAAATAAAAGACGCGTGGAAAACCGGTGCCCGTGTATTCCTTCTCATCCCAAGAGCCGTCTGCATTTTGATGTTGCAACAGCCAGCGCACGCCCTTGGCCACGGAGTCACTGCGTGTATCGCCAGCGGCCAGCAAGCCTAGAATCGCCCATGCCGTCTGCGAAGGCGTACTACTGCCCACGCCGCGCTGCACCGGATCATCATAGCTGGTGCAGCTTTCGC
>JAJZCX010000161.1 GCA_021851625.1 Acidobacteriota bacterium
CACAATGCGCGGGTTAAACTCCACCAGGGAAATGTAGGCTGCGGTCACCATCAACTTGTCAGCCAGCGGATCGAGCAGCATGCCCATCGTGGTGATCTGGCCACGGCTGCGCGCCAGGTAGCCATCCACACCGTCGGTGATCGAGGCGAGAATGAAGAGCAGCGAGGCGAGAATCTCCTGCTCTCCATATAGGGTGTGGCCGTGAAAGCTGCGTGAGAGCAGCCAGAGCAGCAGCGGTACGCTGCAGATGCGGCTCATCGTGATGGAGTTGGGCAGGTTCACTGGATTCGTTCCGGTGCAGGCGGATGCAATGCGCCCACCTGCGACTGCTACTTTTGATGATACCGCCAGAGGCTCCCTACAGGGTTGCAGCCGCCGACGGCTGCTCGTCCTGTGCGGAGTGCAGCGCCGTTGAATGCGGGAAAAAAAGCAAAAAGACCGTACCAGATTTCTGTCCCGTTCCATTGCCAACGGCTGCGCGACTGCGCACACGCACGCGGCCATGATGTTTTTCCACGATCTCGGCGCTCACCCACAGGCCGAGTCCAGTACCCGTGGCTTCCTTGGTGGTGTAGAACGGTTCAAAGATGCGCTGGCGAACGGCGGGCGTCATGCCACAGCCCGTATCAGCGATGACCACGTGCACGCCGAATTGGCCGGTTCTGCCCCAATCCTTGCCGCGATGCACGCGCAGTGTGATCGTGCCACCGTGGGGCATCGCATCCAAAGCGTTGCCGATGAGGTTGGCAAAGAGCTGGCGCAGCTCACCGCCAAAGGAATGCAGCTCCGCCTTTTCGTCGTAGGCGCGCACCACTTGAATCTGTGCAGCGTGCACCCGTCCACGATAGAGCGTGAGCACGGAATCCAACACTTCGCCCAGCCGAGTGGCCGCAGGCTGCGTGGATTGTCGATAGAAGCGCAGTGTTTGTTGCGTGATTTGCGAGACGCGCGCCAGTTCATGCTGCGCCATCTCTGCGTATTGCAGGGCCTCCGCGTCCAGCGAAGTGTGGTCATGCAGCAGATAGAGCAGGTTCGTCACCGCCTCCAGCGGGTTGTTGATCTCGTGCGCAATCGACGCGGCCAAGCGTCCCGTTGCCGCCAGCTTTTCAGAGCGGCGCAGCGCCTCCTCTGACTTTTTATGCTGCGTGGTATCCACGGCCACAGCGCCCACCCAGCGAATGCGCTCCGTGCTGGTGTGTACGGGGTAGAAGTTCAGCAGCAGCGTGCGCCATGCGCCGGGTTCGCCATCCACAGCGTCGCGCATCTCCACGTTGTGCACCGGCTCGCCGGTGGAGAAGACATGTTCAACAATGCCCGCCAAGCGACGGCCTTCTTCTGTGACGAACAATTCCAGCATGGGCCGACCCAAGTGCTCGCCGACGGTGAGCCGATTTCGATCCGCCATGAATTGATTGATGCGCACGCAGCGCAGGCTGCGGTCAAAAAACGCAAAGCCGATGGGAGCGTTGGCCAGCATCGAATCCAGCAGAGCCAGCGTGTCATTCAATCCTGCGCGCTGTTCATGTAGCGCGGCCACCATGGAGTTGAAGGCGTGCGTCAACACACCGGCCTCATTGCTAGCGCTGGTGCGCAGTGGGAAATTCCACTTACCCTCCGGGTTGCGGATCATCGTGCGCGTGGCGCGCAGGAGCGCATTCAACGGGTGCGTGATGGATTGCGCCAGCACCAGCGAGATGGCGGCGTTGGCAACTAGAGCCAACAGCCCGAAGAGCAGCGAAGAATTCAGCAGGCTGCTCAAAGCGCGTTCATCGTCGGCCATGTCGGGCACGATCCAAGCCAGCGCCGCAGGTGAGCCATCGACCCAGATGGGAGCGACCACCTCCGGTGTGTGGCGGCTGCCCACAAAGATGTGCGCTGTGTCCGTTGCTTGCGATAGCTCGGCTTGCTCCAGCGGATTGAGTTGCGCATACCCAATCGGGCCGTTGCGTCCGCCGTAGGCCAGCACGTTGCCGTTCAAGTCCGTGATGCGTGCCGCGCGGATGGTGGGCGATGAGGGCAGTGCGGCCAGAATCGACTCCAGCGTCATCATGTGCCGGTCGGCCAACTCTTCTGCGGCAGCATCGGAGAGTACGTGGACTTGATAGAGCAGCCGCTGCTCCGTGCGCTCGCGCACCTGCGCGCTTTGCTGCCGATAAATGTAGCCCGCAAAGACAGCCACCAGCAGGCATTGCAGCAGTACCGTGCCTGCGATGAGCTGACCCCGAATCGTGTTGGGCACCAGACGTGGCATAGGTCTGCTCCGCCACAAACAGCAGGCTGCATCGATTGTAGTGGAGCACGCAAGCGGACGGAGTGGGGTGGAGATGCTTTGCCCACGACGAGTCATGCTGAGCCACCGACGAAAGCGAAGCATCTAAAGATTCAGGCTGAATCCACAGCGCCAGCATCCTCTGGATTCTTCGTCGCTATGCTCCTCAGAATGACTCTGCGATTCTTTGAAGAAAGTCTCGTTCCGACCGAAGGCCGTGTGGTGGGCGCAGCGTGGGAATCCGCGCAGCTTACAGGCACGCGCGCAGGCTGGCGGCGATCTGTGCGCCGTGGAAGCGGCCATTTTCAATAAAAATTTCGTGCGTGCGTTTTCCAGCCACAATCACTCCGGCTACATAGATGCCGGGCACATTGCTCTCCAGCGTCTTCGGGTTGCAGGCGGGTGTGCGATCCGCTCCCTCCAAGCGCACACCGAGCGACTCCAGAAACGTGAAGTCCGGGTGATAGCCAGTCAGTGCGAAGACAAAATCATTTGCCAGTGTACGCTCGCCCAGCGGCGTGGTAATGCGCACGGAGTCGGCGGTGATCTCGACGACATTTGCGTCAAAATAGCCTGTGATTTCTCCATTGCGAATGCGGTTTTCAATGTCGGGCAGAATCCAATACTTCACATGCCAATGCATCGAAGGCCCGCGATGCACCAGCGTGACGCGCGCGCCGTGCCGCCAAAGTTCCAACGCCGCGATGGCCGCGGAGTTCTTGCCGCCAATCACCAGCACATCCTGGTTGAAGTAGGGATGCGGGTCGCCGTAGTAGTGCAGCACCTTCGGCAACGTCTCGCCGGGAATGTTCAAAGAATTCGGCAGATCGTAATAGCCGGTGGACACGATCAGCTTGCGTGCGGCGTAGGTGTGCGCACGGCCCAGCGTATCGGCGGCGTGGACGGTGAAGGCTCCATCCCTGCCGGTGACGCGCTCCACGCGCTGATACTGGCGCACGTCCAGCCGGTAGTGCTCGGCCACCTTGCGGTAGTATTCGAGCGCTTCGGTGCGATTCGGCTTCTGGTTGGGGCTGCTGAAGGGAATGTTGCCAATCTCCAACAACTCCGGCGTGGTGAAAAACGTCATGTGCGACGGATAGTGAAAGAGCGAGTTGCACAGGCAGCCCTTGTCCACCAACACCACGCGCAGGCCCGCATTCTGTGCATCGATGGCGCAGGCCATGCCGGTTGGCCCCGCACCAATCACCAACACGTCAAAAGAATTTTGTTTTGTGCTCTCGGTTGGTTCCACGGCTGCGGAGTTGCTCATGTTTGGATTGTATGCAAGCCACCCGGCATCCAGCCAACCCAGCGCTGGAAGCCCCACTTTGGGCACGCACTCTGCCCATTTCGCTTTCCTTTCAAGTGTCTCCGGCGCGTTGCCGATAAGCAGACTGAAGCAGTCGGGACTTCGCCAAACTTTGGCAGAATGCGTGATTGTGTGACCTTGCTGGAGGCAACCCTGGAGTTGATGGAGGAGGGGATCGCTGTTCTCGATCCGCAGTCGAACGTGGCCCATTGGAACAACATGGCTGCGGAGCTGACGGGATACAGTGCGGTGGAAGTCCTTGGCCGAAAATGCCCGGAAAATCTCTTCCAGATCAACAAGGAACATCAAGATCAGGTTGCAGCCAGCTTGCTGGCGCGCCGCAGTGCGCGCGCGCAGGGGATTCGCATGCACGCCGGATTTTTTTCGCAGACCCCCGTTGCGCTTGACAAGCTTGCAGAGAAAAAAAATGCAGTGCGGCCAACACTGGTTTCCATCCGCCACAAGCTGGGGCACAGCGTGCCCGGCATGCTGCACAAGGCCACTCTGCTCGACGAGCAGGAGGTCCATATCGGCGAAGCGCTGATGTTTTATCCGGTGGAAGAGGCCGCGGCGCTGCCGCATGGAGACAGCGGTGAGGGCGCAGAGATTGAAGCCGGGCAGGCGGAGATGGAGGACCGGCTAGCGGCGGCCTATCACCAGTGGCTGACCAGCGGGCTGCCGATGAGCCTGCTGTGGATCCGCGTGGATCAGGCGCGAACGCTGCGCAAGACGCACGGCCACGAAGCCTGCGAAGAGATGCTGCATCGGGTCAGCGACATGCTTTTGCGGCAAAAAAGGCCGGCGGAAACACTGGGGCGCTGGGGCGACGATGAGTTTTTGATGATCTCGCATGAGATCTCCCAAGAGGTTCTGTTGCAGCACGCGCAGCGGCTGGCTGGACTGGCCCGCACGGTTGAGTTTCAGTGGTGGGGAGATCGCGTGGAGTTGACCATCAGCATTGGACTGGCCCACGCAACGGCGGATGCCAAGCTGGAGTCGCTGCTGGAACGGGCGCAGAGCGCGATGCGGAACAGT
>JAJZCX010000162.1 GCA_021851625.1 Acidobacteriota bacterium
GTGCATCAGATGGCCAAACTCATGGAAGAAGGTGACGACATCGGAGTATTGCATTAGGCCGGGGTCGCCGGGTGTGCCGCCGGGAAAGTTGCAGATGAGCGCGGCCTCTGGAATCTGCGGCCTGCCCGCGGCGGTATTGCGCGTGCCGGGCACCAGCGGATAGGCGCTGAACCATTTGTCCTTGCCCGCGCGCGGGTGCATGTCGAGATAGAAGCGTCCGATGCGATGTCCGTGCGCGCCGTGCGCAGCGCTCTGCGGGCTGCGGTCGTAGACATCCCAAGCCGAGACGGCGGCATCCCAAACCGGCGCGTTGGGCGCGGGGCGAAACTCGACGTGAAAGAGATGGGCCGCAGTGTCGAGCACGCCCTGTTGCACGCGATCGTAGGGAAAGTAGGGTCGGACGGATTGCGAATCGAAGTGAAAGGCCTGCGCGCGGTATTGCTCATACCAGTAGGTGACGCTGTCGGCGGGGATGGTGGTCAAGCCGGGCTGATGCTGGCGCGCAAAGTCGAGCACGAGCGCGTATTCCCTGGCCGCGCCGGGTTGGGAGGCGCGATCGAGTTCAGCGAGAAAGGTGCGAACGCCGGCAGCGGAGCCAATCATCTGATCGGCGGTGGCCAGATCGGCCCAAGTGGCGAAGCCGAGGGTCGTGGCCAACTCCTGCCGCGCGGCGAGCAGGTCGAGCAGCACCGATTGGTTGGCTGGATACGCGCGCGTGTTGTAGGCCAGATACATGCGCTCGCGCAGCGCGGCGCTCTGGGCGAAGGTGGTCACCGGCATGTAGTCGGTGTAATCCGTGGTGAAGTGGAGCGAGCCGTCGGCGGCGGGCTGGTGGCGGGCAAGGAAGTCGGCGGGCAGACCGGTGAGTTCACTGGGCGCGGCAGCGATGGTGTTGACATGTTCCTGCACGTTGCGTCCAAAGATTAGGCAGAGTTGCGTGATTTTTTCCTGCAAGGTTTGGATGTGGGCGCGCGTGGCGTCGTCCTTGTCCACACCGGCGAGGCGATATTCCAGCAGCGTGCGCTGAAGGTAGTAGCGCGTGGCTGGATCGGCGTGCGTGGCGTCGATGGCGGACAAGGCGCGGTAGACAGGCTGGTTGAGCGAGAGGGCCACGCTGGCCTCGGTGATGGTTTGCACCAGCGACTCGGCGGCATCACGCATCTCCTTTTGTGGAGAGACGGAGTAGAGCAGACCGGTCTCCGAACTGGCGAGGTTCAACTCCGCCAGGGCACGGTCGTAGGGAACGAGGGTGTTTTCCACCGTGGGCGTGTCGTGCTGGGCGAGCAATGCGACGATGGCGGCACGCTGCGCATCCAAGTGAAGTTGCACCCAGGCCTGCAACTGGGCGGGAGTTTCTAGGTTGGCCCAGGCGTGGAGGGGATCGGTGGCGGCATTTGCGCTGACCGTGGGCTGCACAGGGGCAGCGGCAGCGGGCTGGGCGGCTCCGGCGATGGAACCGGGGACAACGACGGCCATGCCGAGCCAGGCAGTGCGGCGAAAGAGCGGAGCGAGCATGAGTCGTATCTCCTTGACGAAAAAAGCCTTGCGCGTACTACACTCCCAGACGGGCCAGCGCGGGAAGGCTCAGGATACCACCACGCGGATGGACGTGTCGGCAGGTGCAGGCGGGCGGGAAGAGTTGGATTGAAGGCCAGCCGAGGGTGCAGGATGGCCCAAACCCACACGATACACAGAAATTTCTTTTCGATTTGCACTGGAATTGGTGCAGCGCGAGGAAAATCTCCGATATTCTAGGAAATTCATGTAGAAGTGGTTGCATCTGTAAGAAATGCCAGAGTAAGATTCCGCAATTGCGGCAAAGAGACAAAACGATACCCATGAAAATTGCGAGTTCCACCCTTTATCCCATGCAGTACCTGCAAGCCCGCTTGAGCCGGGTTTGCGTGGCCATTATCGGAGACACCGCGCAGGATATGATCGATCGCGCCTCCGAGGCCGTGCGCGAGAACACGTTTTTGGAGTTTCGGCTGGATTATCTGGACAAGCCACTGCTGGCGCTGCCGAAGCTGAAACAGTTCTTGCACGATCACCGCGAGGCGACGGCCATTGCCACCTGCCGACGCGCGACCAATGGCGGCAAGTTCAAAGGCACGATCGCAGCCGAATTGGAAGTGTTGACGAAGGCGACGGCGGCGGGCTGCCACATTGTGGATATGGAATTGCAGACAGCGGAGTCGATCAAGGCCGCGGGCGTCAAGAAGTTCCGGGAGTGTGGCGCGGCGCTGCTGATCTCGTATCACGACTTTAGTGCGACCAAGGATTTGGAGAGCATCTATGACCGCATCCGGCCCTTTGCGCCGGAGATCATCAAGATTGTGCCCACGGCCAAGTGCCTGGCAGACAATGTGACGATCATGCGCTTTTTGGAAGAGAAGCGCGATGAGGCGCGCGTGGTGGGCATCTGCATGGGCGACTACGGCATCATCAGTCGCGTGCTGGGCGTGCGCGCGGGGAGTCTGTTTACCTTTGGTGCGGCAACGGTGGGCGAGGAGACGGGGCCGGGACAGATCGCGGCGCGAACGCTGCTGGAAACCTATCGGCTGGATCAGGTGGAGGCGGGCACACGCGTCTATGGTGTGGCAGGCAATCCCATTCGGCACTCGCTGTCGCCGATCATGATGAACACGGCCTTCCGCCGCGAGACGGTCAATGCCGTGTTTCTGGCGCTGCAAACGACCAAGATCAAAGACCTGCTGCTACTGGTGCACAAGGTTCCCGTGCATGGGTTGGCGGTGACAATGCCGCTGAAGCAGGAGATCATGGAGCACTTGGATCGTACGGATGCGCTGTCAGAAAAGATTGGAGCCTGCAACACAGTGGTGCGCTCGCAAGATGGCAAACTGATTGGCTTCAACACGGATGTGCAGGGTGTGGTGCGTCCGCTGGAACAGCGGATGCCGCTGCGCAAGGCCAAGGTGCTGGTGCTGGGCGCGGGCGGTGCAGCGCGGGCGGCGGTCTTTGGGCTGTGCGACAAGGGCGCGGAGGTCACAATTCTGAACCGGACGCCGCAGACGGCGCAGAAGCTGGCACGCGAGGCCGGGGCCAAGACCATCCGGCGGGATCAGGTGGCCAAGACCAGCTTTGACATCATCGTGAATGCAACGTCGGTGGGCATGACGGGCAACAAGCAGCAGACGATTCTGGAAGAAAAGGAATTGAATGCGCGGCTGGTGTTCGATCTGGTGTACAGCCCCATGGAGACGCCGCTGCTGCAAATGGCGCGCAAGAAGGGCATCCCGGTGATTCCGGGCGCGGAGATGTTTGTGCAGCAAGGTGCGGAGCAATTCCAACTGTGGACGGGCAAACCGGCTCCACGGGAGGAGATGTGGCGCGTGGTGACGCACGCGCTGCGCCAGCAACAGGCAGAGGCGGCCAAGTAGGTTGTACGCAGACGGCCAGCCACAACGCAAACGAGAATGGGAAGAGGTACTGGATGATGCGCAAGATTCTGCGGTTCAGTGGACGTGTGCTTCCTTATGTGGGATGGCTGGCACCGATGGTCGGTAAGGCGCTGGATGGCAAGATGCAGGGGATTCCGGTGGCAATCCGGGATCTCAAGCAACATCTGCACAACCTGCACACCACGCAACAGGAGGTGGCACCCGCACTGGCCGTGCAGATGCAGCGGCTGGATTTGCTGGAGAAAAAATGCGGCACGATCCAGCACGCCGTCGAAGATTTACAGCACGAGCAGATGGAGCTGACGCGGCAGGTGCATCGGCTGACGCTGTGGGTACAGGGCGCAGTGCTGGCCGGGGTGACGGGGCTGGTGGTGCTGCTGTATCTGGTAGAGAGACAGGTGCGGCACTGCGGGCTGCATTTGTAGCCTAGCCGCATGGAACCAGGCCACCACGGCGCAATGTCCTCGATCAGCCGTTGCTACCTATCCTTGTTGCAACGGTCATTTACACGGTATTCACATCCATCCGCACCCATCTTTCCCGGCTCATTTCGCTATTGCCAATCCTTCGCATCAGGGGCTACTATTCAGGGCAACGCACAGCACAGCCTTTTCAAGGGGCGCGCTAGTACGATACAGCGAGCAGTTAAGCACCATTTGTTTCTTGAAATGCATTTGCTTGATCGGCCATTCTTACCAGCGTATTGGAGTGAGATTGTATGGCGTGGTATGCCTATTGCATTGCAGAAAAACAAGCCTTCCCTGAAGTCGACCATCACCGGAAACCGATTCCCCTACAACAAATGACGGGCGTCTACGGGCGGCCCGTGTATCTGTACCCAGCCAGCGACTTTGCCATGATTGTGAGCGAGCACGAGGGCGAATTGCACCCGAAGGCCGCCGTCGAGCACGCGCGCGTCATCAGTGGCTGCTTCCAAATGGCGACAGTACTGCCCTTCCGTTTTGGGACGATCTTTGCCGATGATGCGGCACTGCGGCGTTCCGTGCGCAGCAACCAGCGGCAATTTACGGCCAACGTGGAACGGCTGCGCGGCAAGGCGGAGATGCACCTGAAAGTGGTGCTGAACGACGTTTGCCCGGAGACACCCAAGTACGCGGATGCTGCCTGCGCAGGGCGGGAGTATTTGACCCGTCTGCGCGAGACGGCCTGCGTGCAGCGT
>JAJZCX010000163.1 GCA_021851625.1 Acidobacteriota bacterium
GTAGTTGATGGCCACCGCGCGCAGGGTTGGCTCGGCAATGGCCAGTTGCAGCGCAAAGCCGCCGCCCATGCACCAGCCGACGGCCCCGATGCGTTCAGCCTGCACATCCTTGCGCGTCTTCAGGTAAGCGACGGCAGCCGTCAAATAGCCCACGCCGCGATCCTGCGGCAGCCCGCGCATCAGCTCGTGGGCCATCTCCGGGTCGGTGGCCAACTGGCCGCGATAGAGATCGACGGCCAAGGCCACGTAACCCTGTTGCGCCAGATCGGCAGCCTGCTGCTGCACCCAGTCCGTCAGGCCCCACCACTCGTGAATGACAACAATGGCCGGGAACGGCCCCGCGCCCGCAGGCTTGTAAAGAATGCCGCGCACCGACTCGCCTTGGCTGGGGAAGTGAACTGTTTCTCCGGCGGGAGTGGTCGCAGGAGTGGCGGCGACAGCAGCGGCGGCCTGCGCGTATGTGGCGAGCAAGAGCACCAGCAGCGCGCTCAAAAATTGTGGGATGCGGAGTGCGTTGTTGAGTCGGCGGCGGTTGCGATCCATGAGCCAGAGACCTTTCCGCGCGCAGGCAGCGATGTGCAGCACGCGCGGTCATTGTCGCATATTCCTACCCCATGTACATGCCGCCGTTGACGTCGAGCACGTGGCCGGTGATGTAGCCCGCCTGCTCCGAAGCCAGGAACGCAACGGCCTGCGCAACCTCCTCCGGGGAGCCTGCGCGGCCCAGAGGAACCTGCGTCAACATTGCGGCGCGCTGCTGCTCGTTTAGCACTTCGGTCATCGGTGTTTCGATGTAGCCCGGCGCGACAGCGTTCACGGTAATCGAGCGCGAGGCCAGCTCCCGCGCCATGGATTTCGTCAGCCCAATCAGTCCGGCCTTGCTGGCCGCGTAGTTGGCCTGCCCGGCCTGTCCGGTCTCACCCACCACGCTGGTCAAGTTCACGATGCGCCCCCAGCGGGCCTTCAACATTGCGGGCAGCAGCGCCTGCGTCAGCAGGAAGGCTCCGGTCAGGTTGGTGGACAGCACCGCGTCCCAGTCGGCGCGCTTCATGCGCAGCATTAACCCATCACGCGTGATGCCAGCGTTGTTGACCAAAATCTCCACCTTGCCATACTGCGCCAACACGGCTTTGGCGCAGGCTTGGATCGAATCCTCACTGGCAATGTCCAACGCAAAGACGGAGGCCGCGCCGCCAGCGGCGACAATCTCGGCCTGCACGGCAGTCAGCTTCTCCGTGTTGCGTGCGGCCAGCGCCACTTGTGCTCCGGCGCTAGCCAAGGCCAGTGCGCAGGCCCGTCCAATGCCTTGGGATGCTCCCGTTACCAACGCCACGCGCCCCTGCGAACCTGTCATGTGAAGACTCTCCTGTGCATTGCAAGAAAGATTGTTTGGTAAAGGGAGATTATAGATGGAAGAAATACAGTTCGTGTTGTGGCTTGAAACGCGACGTGGAATTCACGCTGCGTTTTCCTGTTGCGTCCGCATACGAAGGATGGCAGCGAACTGCTCGGCGTGTGTGACATTCCATGCTGTCGCCATCGATGCGGTGCAGATCTGTAACTCCTCAGTGCACGGGAATTTCGCCGTGAGCTTCCGGCTTTTTCATCAGCAGGCAGAGCGGGATCAGACAGCTACAGGCCACGGCCAGAATCGCAATCACATCCAAATAGGACAACAATTGCGCCTGCCGCAGCACCTGTTCGTACAGGCTGGCGTAGGCCATTTGCTTGGCCTGCGCGGAGGAGGCCGTCAGTCCGGCACGGTGCTGGAAGTAGCTCTTGAGCGCGCCCACGGAAGCGGCAAAGTTGGGGTTCTGCGCCGCCATGTGCATCACGATGCGGTCCTGATGGTACTGCGCGCGCCGCGCCAGCATGGTGACCAAGAACGATGCTCCCATACTGCCGCCAATGTTACGCGCCAGATTGATGAGGCCGGAGACATCGTTGTTCTTTTCTCGTGGCACGCCGTTGTAAGCCTGCGTGTTGATGGGGATGAACAGGAAGGCCAATCCCGACGCCTGAAAGACGCGCAGCAGCGCCACGTAGCCGTAGCTCACCTGCAGGTCGAGCGTGTGCATCAGCGCCAGCGCCGCCGAGCTGATGACGAATCCGTAGACGATCATGTAGCGCGGATCGACGCGGCTAATCAGGTAGCCGACCAGCGGCATCAGCGCCATAATCATCAAGCCGCCGGGAGAGATGACCAACCCGGCCTGCTCGGCGGTGTAGCCCAGTAAATCCTGCACAAAGAGCGGGATCAGCACCGTGGTGCCAAACAAAATGAAGCCCAGCGCGAACATGAAGCCAAACGAGGTGGCGAAGGTTCGATTGCGAAACAGCGTGAGATCGAGAATGGGTTTTTTGCCGCGTCGAATCTGGCCAATCTCATAGAAGATCAGCGTCAGCAAGCTGACCACGCAGAGAATCGCAAACGTGACGATCAAGTGCGAGCCAAACCAATCCGCCTCCTGCCCCTTGTCCATCACAAATTCCAAGGAGCCGAAGCCGAGCGCCAGCAAGCCAAAGCCGAGGAAGTCCAAGTTGATTCCGTGATGCTTGTTCTCCCGCACCTGCCGCTGAATGTGCGGTGGGTCCTCCACCAAACGCGAGGTGAGGTACAGCGAAAGAAGTGCCACGGGGATGTTGATGAAAAATATCCAGCGCCAACTGTAGTTGTCTGTGATCCAGCCGCCGAGCGTGGGGCCGATGGCTGGCGCAGCCACCACGGCCATGCCATACATGGCGAAGGCCTGCCCGCGTTTGGAGGGCGGGAAGGTGTCGGCCAGAATCGCCTGCTCGCTGGGCTGCAAGCCGCCGCCGCCCGCGCCTTGCAACACGCGGAAGAGAATCAACAGCGGCAGACTGGGGGCCAGTCCGCAGAGTACGGAACTCAACCCGAAGAGCAGCACGCAGATCATGTAAAACTTTTTGCGTCCAACAAATGTCGTCAGATAAGCGCTGACTGGCAGAATGATGGCATTCGAGACCAAGTATGACGTGAGCACCCACGTGGCTTCATCCTGGGACGCGCCTAATCCGCCCGCGATGTGCGGCAGAGCCACGTTGGCGATGGAGGTATCAAGCACCTCCATAAATGTGGCCAGCGTCACCGTCAGCGCCACGGCCCACGGATTGTGGCGCGGCTTCCACGCAGCTTCGGCTGCGGCAATCGAGGCGTCCATGGTCGTCGTCGTACTCATTCTGGTGGAAGAATTTCCGGCCCGTTTTCTTTGGATTCATCCCAAGGGGGAAAAGTTTCGCGGCTTGCGCGCGCAGTCCGTGCCCATCCTGCCGTGCTAGACTGCGCTTGCGCACATCATGCATCCAGAACTGGAAAAGCTCGTCCACTTGCAGAATACCGAAGAGCGCATCCGCGTGCTGGAAGCGCAGATTGCCGCCTACCCCAAAACGGTACGCGAGCGCGAACTGGCACTGGCCGCAGCCGAGCGCGAACTGGCCGCGATTGCGCAATCAATCGCAGCGGAAGACAAGCAGCGCCGCAGCTTGGAGAGCGATGCGGACGATCTGCGCCGCAAGGCCGCGCGCCACCAGACACAGTTGAACACCGCGCAGAACCAATCGCAGGCGCAGGCACTCGAACATGAGATTGGCTTCGCGCTGCAAAAGGCCAGTCAGGCGGAAGATGCAGCTCTGGCCAGCATGGCGCAGACCGAAGCTCTCGAAGAGCAGCAGCGCAACGCGCAGCCGGTGCGTGCTCGCTTGCAGGAGCGACTGGAAGAGGAAAAAATCCACGCCGCGCAGGCCACAGCGCGCGATACAGCGCAGCGGAGCGAGTTGCTGGCCGAGCGCACTGCCATTCGCACCACGATAGAACCACAACTGCTGGCCAACTACGATCGCCTGAGCACGTCGCGCCACCCCGCTGTCGCGGAGGCCGTCGAGCAGCGCTGCTCTACCTGCCGCATGGTGGTGCGCCCACAAAAGTGGAATGAGTTGCAAAAGAACGCACTCGTCGAATGCGACTCCTGCGGACGCATGTTGTATGCCTCCGTAGCTGTCGATTTTTCGCAAGACATCCCACTCCCGCGTTCGGCAGCCTCCTAACCGCAAGCACGTATCGCCATGGCCACAGACGCATCCTCGCCGGTCGTGATCACCGGGGCCAGCGGCCTGTTGGGAAGCGCTCTGCGCGGGGCCTTCGCAGCCGCAGGCACGCCGTGCATCCAACTGGTACGCAGCGCCGCGCAGGCCAATGCTCGCAGCATCGTTTGGAATCCCGCAGCCTCACCGTGCGTGCAACCCGCGGATTGGCCCCGCTTGGAAGGCGCACGCGCCATGATTCATCTGAGCGGAGAAAATCTGGCCGCAGGTCGCTGGACGCCTGCGCGCAAACCGCGCTTTGCGCAGAGCCGCGTGGACTCTACGCGCAACTTGTCTGCGCTGCTCGCACAATTGCACGCTCCACCCTCTGTGCTCGTGTGCGCCTCGGCGATTGGCCTCTACGGTCATCGCGGCGATGCAATCCTGACGGAGGACTCCGCGGCAGGCACCGGCTATTTGCCGGAACTTTGTACAGCGTGGGAACAGGCCGCCGACGCAGCTCGCGCGCGTGGCCTTCGCGTAGTGCCGCTACGCTTCGG
>JAJZCX010000164.1 GCA_021851625.1 Acidobacteriota bacterium
GACGACGGCTTGTGGAAAAAAATTCAATCCCGCCAACGGCGCGCCTCCGACCACACAAGTGGTGGAAGCGGGCAACATGAGCCTGTTTTCTGTGGCCCACCCAGAGCAATTTCCTCTGGTCACGGCACAGAGTGTGGATGCACCGGCGGAGTTGAACGTCACCGGCTCGGTGACGCCCGATGTCTCGCGCGAGGTGCCGGTCATCTCACTAGCCAGCGGTCGCGTGGTGGATATTCGCACGCAACTCGATGACATCGTGCAGAAAGGCCAGTTGCTGCTGCGCGTACAAAGCCCGGACATTACCAACGCCTTCGACGCCTATTTGAAGGCCAAGAACGACGAGCAGCTTGCCGACAAGGCATACTTGCGCGCGCAGGATTTGTACAACCACGGAGCCGTTGCGCTGAGCGCGCTCGAACAGGCCGAGGATACGGAAAAAGATGCGCAGGCTGATCTGACGGCGGCGGAGAATCAACTCAACGTGCTGGGCGTGGACAAGAACCATCCCTCCAGCTTGGTGAATGTGAATGCTCCCATCTCCGGCGTCATTGTTGCGCAAAATGTGACCAACGCCGCGGCGGCGGGCGTCACATATTCTGGCTCGTCGAATCTGTTCACCATCGCCGATCTGTCCACCGTCTGGGTGCTCTGCGATGTCTACGAAAACGACATTCCCAAAGTGCGCTTGGGACAAACAGCGCGCATCCACCTTGTTGCCTATCCCAATCTAGTGTTCAACGGAACCGTCAGCGACATTGGCCCCATCTTGGACCCCAGCTTGCGCACAGCCAAGGTGCGCATCGCCGTGCACAATCCCGGCCAATTGAAGCTGGGCATGTTTGTCACCGCCACGCTCACCAGCCGCAGCCGCAACCACTACGCCGTTGTACCTGCTGCGGCAATTCTGCACTTGCATGATCGTGACTGGGTCTTTGTTCCCGCAGAGGACAACCGCTTCCGCCGCGTTGCCGTGCAGGCGGGAGATATGCTGCCGGGCAACATGCAGACGATTCTCTCTGGCCTCAGCGCAGGGCAGCCCGTGGTCTCCAACGTCTTGCAATTGGAAGCGACGCTGGAGGCGCAATGATCCGCAGACTTATCGACTTTGCGCTGCAAAATCGCTTTTTAGTGGTGGCGATTGCGATCCTGCTGTTTGCCTGGGGCGCGATTTCGTTCCATCGACTCCCCGTCGAAGCCTATCCCGACGTGGCGAATAACTACGTCGATGTCATCGCGCAGTGGCCGGGAATCTCCGCAGAACAGATTGAGCAGCAGGTCACAATCCCACTTGAAACCGCGATGAACGGAATTCCGGGAGTTGTCCATGTCCGTTCGTGGTCCATTTTCGGACTCTCGACCGTGGAAATGGTTTTTGGCGAGGACACTACGGATTTTGAGAACCGGGAACGAGTTCTGGAACGGCTTTCGCAGGCCACGTTGCCGCCGGGAGTCGTGCCACAAATGGGCACAGACTGGAGTCCCGTCGGTCAGATCTATTTTTATACGCTCGAAAGCACGAACCCCGAGTACGACGCAATGAATCTGAAGTCGCTCGAAACTTGGGTGGTGGAAAAAAATCTGAAGTCAGTCCCAGGGGTTGTCGATACCAACCCGTTTGGTGGTCCCACTCGTGAATATCAGGTTCGCGTCGATCCGGACAAGCTGGTTTCTTACGGACTCAGTATCGCTCAGGTGGAACAGCAGCTCACAAACAACAATGGCAATGCCGGTGGCAGCTTTATTCAAGTCGGGCTGCAACAGATCAATGTTCGAGAAGTGGGTTTGGTCAAAAACCTTCAGGACATCGAGAACACGGTCATCACAACCAAGAGCGGGAATCCGCTCCGCGTAAAAGACATTGCTGTTGTCACGCAGGGACCAGAGATCCGGCTCGGCCAGTTTGGCCGCGCGATCCGCAGTGATGACGGGAAAATCATCGATGACGGAGATGTGGTTTCGGGGATCGCACTTCTGCAAAAGGGCGCGGATGCGCAACCTGTCCTTGACGGTATCCACAAAAAAGTACAGGAACTGAATGACCAGATTCTGCCGAAGGGTGTGAAAATTGTTCCTTTCATCGACAGAAGCGACCTGCTTGATTTCACAACCCATACGGTTCTGCACAATCTGGGAGAAGGCATTGTCCTCGTTGTCATTATTCTTTTCCTCTTTCTTGGCAATGTACGCGGCGCGCTGATCGTTGCGCTCACGATTCCCTTTTCGCTGCTTTTTGCTGCGATCTGTCTCGACCTGCGCCACATTCCCGCCAACCTGCTCTCGCTCGGCGCATTGGACTTTGGCATGGTCGTTGATGGCGCTGTGGTGATGGTGGAGAACATTGTGCGCAAACTAAACGCGCAGGATGATGAAGGCGACCGACCGCAAAAATCCCCGCGCGAAGTCATCCGCGACGCTGCGCATGAGATTCAGCGACCCGTCTTCTTCGCCATCGCCATCATCATCACGGCCTATTTGCCCATCTTTACGCTGCAAGCCGTCGAAGGCCGTCTGTTCCGCCCTATGGCATGGACCGTGGCCTTTGCTCTGCTCGGTGCTCTGATCTTCTCCATGATTATCGCTCCTGTCCTCGCTAGTTTTTTGTTCCGCAAGGGAACAAGCGAGTGGAAGAACCCTGTGATGGAGTCTCTTACGGTGCGATACCGGAAGAGCGTCACCTGGACCATCCATCACCGCAGTCTTACCGTAGGCGTGGGTGTGGCTAGTTTATTTCTCGCTATTTACCTTGCATTCGGTGGCGTTATCGGCTCAGAATTCCTTCCGCATCTGGATGAGGGGGCTTTGTGGGTGCGCGGCACGCTGGCCCAAAGCGTAGGCCCCAATGAAGGCATCCGAATCTCCAATCAGGCACGAACCCTGCTTTGTTCTTTTCCAGAAGTGACCGAATGCACCAGTCAAACAGGGCGTCCGGATGACGGGACGGACCACACCGGATTTTTCAACACCGAGTATTTCGTGGGTCTGAAGCCGAAAAAACAATGGCGTCCTGTATTTCATCAGAACAAAGACAACGTGATTGCAGCCATGAACCTGCAACTGGAAAAACATATTCCGGGCGTAGTCTGGGGCTTCTCACAGCCAATTGAAGACAACATGGAGGAGGCGGTTAGCGGAGTCAAGGGGGAGCTTGCCACCAAGGTCTATGGCGATGACCTGCATGTGCTTGAGGATAAGGCCAACCAAATTGCGTCCATTATGGGCCATATCAGAGGCGTAACGGACCTCGGAGTTTTTCAGGTTACCGGCCAGCCTGACCTGGACTTTGTGGTGGATCGTCAGGCGGCTGCGCGGTTTCAAATCAATGTGGCGGATGTTCAAGACGCCATCCAGACCGCTGTTGGAGGCAATGCACTCACGCAGGTTCTGCGGGGTGAGCAGGTTTATAACCTCACGATGCGCTACCTTCCCCAGTACCGGGACACCAGCGAAGCGATCCAAAACATTCGCTTGCTATCGCCGTCGGGAGAGCGAGTTTCTCTGGCGCAACTCTGCAAGGTGAAGGAAGCGGATGAAGGTTCCGAAATCTATCGAGAAAACAACCAGCGGTACGTCGCTATCAAGTACAGCGTACGCGGTCGCGCTCTCGGCGACACGGTGCGTGAAGCCATACAGAAGGTTGACGCTCAGGTAAAACTCCCACGCGGATATCACATCGCATGGGAGGGAGAATATCAAAGCGAGGTTCGCGCGGAAGCGCGGATGCTCATCATCGTGCCGTTAACGGTGTTGCTGATCTTCATTATTCTTTATTCGATGTACAAGTCTTTCAAATGGGCAATGCTGATTCTTGCCAATGTCGCCATGGCGCGAGTTGGTGGATTGCTGGCGCTCTTGGTTACGCATACCAACTTCAGTGTTTCGTCCAGTGTCGGGTTTCTTGCGTTGTTCGGGGTCTCTGTCCAAACCGGCGTCATCATGCTCGAATACATCAATCAGTTGCGCGTGCGCGGGCATTCGATTAGAGAATCTGCGGTGGAAGGTGCTGTGCTCCGGTTGCGCCCCATCATGATGACGATGCTTGTCGCTACATTGGGATTGCTTCCAGCCGCGATGTCTCACGGGATCGGCTCCGATTCCCAACGCCCCTTTGCAATCGTGATCGTAGGCGGGCTGATTACTGATCTCGTGATGAGCGTCTTTCTGCTGCCCACGCTCTATGTTTGGATTGCGGACGACAATGACGTGCTCCCCAAAGTAGACCCGGACCTGGATATTTAGACAAAGGATTGGGAAGATGCATCAGAAATACAATCCGAATCTTCTGCGCAAGGCTTCCCTGCTCGCGCTCTTCGCAGTGCTGGCGCTGCCTGTGTCTCTGCACGCGCAGCAGGCACCCACCACAACGCCATCCACCACGGCTGCGCCGCTCACCTTGCAACAGGTGTTGGAGATCGCGCGCGCAAAAAATCCCGCGCTGCTGGCCGCCGAGCAGAACGTGCTCTCTGTGCAAGCGCAAGAGGTGCAGGCCGGCGTGCGGCAGAATCCGTACTTCACCGTCTACGGAACCAATCTAACGAATCCGGCGACCTCGGCCACGCCCTACGCCTATAGCCTG
>JAJZCX010000165.1 GCA_021851625.1 Acidobacteriota bacterium
CATGGCTGGTCAGCAATGGGGGCCGAGCGCGCAGGGGCAACGGCTCCGGCGCACGGCAGCCTGACGGCGGCTCTACTACTGACGCTGTGGAACTATATGGGCTGGGACAACGCATCGACCGTGGCCAATGAAGTGGAGCAGCCGCAGCGCAACTATGCACGCGCCATGTTGGCCGCCGTGGCGGTGGTTACGCTCAGCTACGTGGTGCCGGTGGCGATGGTGGCGGCCAGCGGCATTCCCGCAGCCACGTTTACCACGGGAGCCTGGGTGCAGGCGGCGCGGCTGCTGGCCGGTGCGCGCTGGGGCGGAGCGCTGGCGACGCTGGTGATGCTGGGCGGCGCGCTGACGGCAGTGGCCATGTTCAATGCGCTGGCGCTGAGCTACGCGCATTTGCCCGCGGCGATGGCCGGGGATGGACTGCTGCCCGCGGTCTTTGCCCGGCGAACCGGCACGGGCGCGCCTTGGGTGGCGCTGTTGGCCTGCGGCGCGGCTTGGATGCTGGCGCTGGGCTTGTCGCTGACGCGGTTGCTGGAGTTGGATGTATGGCTCTACGGGCTGAGCTTGATCTTGGAGTTTGTGGCGCTGGTGGTGCTGCGCCTGCGCGCGCCAGCGATGGAGCGTCCTTTTCGCGTGCCCGGCGGAACTTGGGTGGTCGTGCTGCTGGCGGCATTTCCCACCGCGCTGATCGGCTTTGCGCTCTATGCCGCACGTGCGGATCGGATCGCGCCACATCTGTCTGCCTTGGAACTGGGACTGGGGATCCTCGCGTTGGGGCCGGTGCTGTATTGGGCGCGCAGGCGGTGAGGGGTACGTCTGCCATGGATGCCCTGTCTTTGGTGCAAGATTTCTACCAATCCTAGGGAAGCGTTGGGGTTGCCAGCACTCCAATTTCTGATCCAACCCAGAAGATTTTCCCCAGCCGTGCGGAGAAATCCGGCGTGATTGCCCAGGTTCCGCGGTAATTTTTCTTGCAAATTTCCGGAATACTCATGTTAGGATGGGGGCAGTTTCCGGGGATTTGTGCGCCACATCACCGAACGATGCCCTGCATTGCTGGGCGGCTGTGTGCTCGGTCACGTTGTCGAAGGCCGGAATTTGAGCGGGAGCCGTCGCCGCTGCACAATTTAATTTTTGTACTTTTGAAAGGTCTCCCATGCCGAACGTTCGCTTTGCTGTGTCCACTTCTGTTGCCGAAGGGCAACACGCTCCTGTGCGCCAGAGCGCGCGCATGGGATTGGCGCTTTCGTCGCTGCTGGCGGTGTTTTTGCTGGCAGGTTCCGCGCCGCTGGCAAGCGCGCAGGCCTCATCGGGTTCGGTGACCCTGACGCAGCAGATTTCCGCCATTGCAGGCAATGGTGGAACATCTCCAGCCCCTACTACATCACCGACTACAGCCACCGGGGTGGGGATTGTCCCAGAGGCCGTGGTCGTCGATAGCGCAGGCAACCAATATATTGCCGACAGCAAAATCAATGCGGTGGAGATGATAACGCCTGCAGGAAATATCTCCATCATTGCGGGCGGTGGCACCACACAGCCCTCCAGCAAGGCCATGGCCGCGACCAGTGCAATTTTGAGCTTGCTCCCCGGTGCAACCAGCCTGGCGCTGGATGCAGCGGGCAACCTCTACGTTGCGGATTCCATTATAAGTACGCATACAACCGAGATCGATGAGATCACCGCGCCTGCCGGTGGCAGCGCGCAGATCGTCGCCTTGTTTGGCAATGGGGGTACCAGTCCAAGCCCAACGGCGGAGCCGCTGAGCAGTGCAGAACTGTTAGCCGGCGTGATTAGAGGCATGGCCTTTGACAGCACCGGCAATCTCTATCTGGCGAATTTCAACCAGGGTAAGGTATACAAGGTGACCGGCCTGGGTAGCAGCAATGCGCAAATTTCCGTGATCGGTGGATATTCCTGCAACACCAACAACGGACCGTTTCCATATCCTGCGCAGGTGCAGGCCAACCAAGCCTGCATGCGCCCCTATGGCTTGGCCACTGACAACGCAGGGAACCTGTATATAAGCGATCAATATGGTGCTAATCCGAATAGCAGTGGCACTGTGGACCTCATCTCAGGCGCCAGCGGCGCCAATCCGCAGATCTCGGTGATTGCGGGATGGAACTGCTATGGAGGGCCCACGATAACCCCAGTGCCAGCTAACCAGGCTTGCATCATCCCCTACGGCATCGCGACGGATGCCAGGGGCGATGTCTACATCGACGACCAAAATTTAGACACTGTGGACGTCATCACGGGGGGCAGTGGCGGCAATGCGCAGATCGCGGCCATAGCAGGAGGGAACAGCACTGGCACTTCACCGACCACGACGCCGGAGCCTGCGGAGAATGCCTATTTCTACGGTATCGTAGGCATCGCGGTGGACAGCGCTGGCAATACCTATATTGCTGATGACAGAACGTATTTGCTCGAACTGCTGACTCCATCCTTTTCGAGCACACTTCCCAACACCGCGGTGGGATCGGCCAGCGCCACGCAGGATGTGCTGGTGCAGTTGACTGCGGCCAGTGCGATCAGCAGCATCACGGTGCCGAAGGCGCAGAATGGCATGCAAGAGTTTACCGTGGGCACGGTGAGCGGCTGTGACACGGGCGGAGTCAATAGCAACCCTGCAGGCACTGCCTGCACAGTTCCCGTAACCTTCAATCCGCAGTATCCCGGCCCGCGCACGGGGGCATTGACGGTGAAGAACGGCAGCACCGTGGTAGGCACGCTGGGCCTGAACGGCACAGGTACCGGCCCGCTGCTGGCAACACAGCAGGGCACGGCCAGCGTAGTGAACGTGGGTTCGCCGGGTACACCCGCAACTGCGCTAAGCAACCCCTCTAGCGTGGCGGTGGATGCGGCGGGCAATCTCTATATTGCGGATGCAAGAAACAACCGCATTGTGGAGTACAGCGCCGCCGGAGGGGCCAGCGTGGTGAATATCGGCACGCCGGGTGGAACTGCGCTAAGCAACCCCTCTGGCGTGGCAGTGGATGGGGCGGGCAATCTCTACATTGCGGATGAGAACAACAACCGCATTGTGGAGTACAACGCTGCAAGTGGGGCTAGTGTGGTGAATATCGGCACGCCGCGCGGAACCGCGCTGGTCAGTCCAGTGGGCGTGGCGGTGGATGCGGTGGGCGATCTCTACATTGCGGATGAGGGCAACAACCGCATTGTGGAGTACAACGCTGCGGGTATGGCCAGCGTAGTGAACGTGGGATTGCCAGGGGGAATCGCGCTGAGAAACCCCTATAACGTGGTGGTGGATGCGATGGGCGATCTCTATATTGCGGATTACAATAACAGCCGCATTGTGGAGTACGATGCCGCCGGTGTGGCCAACGTGGTGAACGTGGGCACGCCGGGGGGAGTTGCGCTGCGCAGTCCCACTGGCGTGACATTGGATGCGGCGGGCGATCTCTACATTGTGGATGCGGGCAACAACCGCATTGTGGAGTACGATGCCGCCGGTGTGGCCAGCGTGGTGAACGTGGGTTCGCCGGGGGGAATCGCGCCGAGCGAGCCCGTGAGCGTGACATTGGATGGGGCGGGCAATCTCTATATTGCAGATTTCGGCAACAACCGCGTTGTGGAGTTGAACCAGACCACGCTGCCTACACTGACCTTTGCCGCTACAGGTACAGGCGACGTGAGCGCGCAGCAGGCGGTGACGTTGCAGAACATAGGCAACGCGGCGCTGAACTTCTCCGGTCTGGATACAACGACCACGGGTCAGACCACGTCCAGCTTCTCGCTGAACGGCGCGGCGACCACCTGCGACACCACCACACCTGTGGCGCCGGGCGCAAGCTGCGGTCTGGGCGTGGAGTTTGCTCCAATTACCACGGGCGCTCTGGCTGGAACGGTGAACATTACCGACAACAACTTGAATGTCGCAGCAAACGTGCAAATGATCAGCGTAAGCGGCATGGCCTCTGGCTTTGCGGCGACGCTGACGCTGACGCCATCGGCAACCACGGTGGTCTCTGGAACCGCATTGACCGTTGGCGTAACGCTGAGTGGAGCGAATGGCGCGCCTACGGGCAACGTCACCTATACGCTGGATGGCACGCTGCTGCCGGTGGTGGCGCTGACTGCAAGCAATGGCAACGGTGTGGCCTCCATTACTCTACCGAGCACGTTGGCCGCCGGTGCGCATAGCGTAACCGTCAGCTACGCGGGCGATAGCAACTATGTGGACGCTACCGCTTCGCAGAGCGTGAACTTTACCGTAACGGCATTGACGCCACCCGCGCCATTGGCGACGACGACCACGCTGGCGGCCTCGGCCAATTCCATCACGCAAGGCACGAGCGAAATGCTCACGGCCAGCGTGACGGCAGGCGGCTCGCCGGTTACCAGCGGGACGGTGACGTTTGCTGCTAGCGGTGCGTCGATCGGCGCAGCGCAGTTGAACGCGCAGGGCCAAGCCGTGCTGACGACGACGCTCCTGCCCGTCGGCAGTGACAGCATCACGGCAACCTATGTGGGTTCTGCCAGCGATACGGC
>JAJZCX010000166.1 GCA_021851625.1 Acidobacteriota bacterium
TTGTATTCGCGGCAGCACGGATGTTGCAAAGGTTGGTGGTTGCGCAGATACGGGCACGCTGAGGGTGACCTTCCCCTCGGCCTGCTGCATAAAGTAGTCTTGCGCGCTGAATCCATCCGTAGGGGACGTTTGTGCGCGAACGTACTGACCATCCGGCAAGAGCCAGCGCGACTTTTTTGTGTCGGCCAGATAGATGCGCAGAATCTCATCTTGCATCCGCGCGCGCAGCAGCGGATCGAGAACAGGGAAGACCACTTCGCAGCGTTCGAAGAGGTTGCGTTGCATCCAATCCGCGCTGCCGCAAAAGATTTCCGAATTGCCGCCATTCTCAAATGAGAAGATGCGGCTATGCTCCAAAAACTGGCCGACAATCGAGCGCACGCGAATGGTTTCGCTCAGGCCGGGCAGCCCCGGACGCAGCGTGCAGATGCCGCGAACCAACAGATCAATCTGCACGCCAGCCTGCGAAGCTTGATAGAGCGCCTCAATCACGCCGAGTTCGAGCAGGGAATTCATCTTGGCGAAGATGCGCGCTGGCCTACCTGCGCGCGCATGTTCGGCCTCGCGTTGAATGAGCCGGATAAAGCCCTCGGCCATGGTGAGCGGCGCGACCAGCAGCGGGCGATAATCGTCCGATTCGGAATTCGCCGTCAAATAATTAAAGACCGAATGCACCGCGCTGGTGATCTGCGGGTTGGCCGTCAGCAGGCTCATGTCGGTGTAGATGCGCGCCATCTCCGCGTTGTAGTTGCCAGTGCCCAAGTGTGCATACCGGCGCACGCAGCCGTCGGGATCGCGCCGCACCAGCAGCGCCATCTTGGCGTGGGTCTTGATGCCGACAATGCCGTGAAAGACCTGCACGCCCGCATCCTCCAACTCGCGCGACCAACGAATGTTGGAGGCTTCATCAAAGCGCGCCATCAGCTCCACAACGACGGTGACCTCCTTCACCTGCGCCGCATCGCGCAGCGCTTGGAAGATTTCCGAGTTGGCCGTGGTGCGGTAGAGCGTCTGCTTGATCGACAACACGTTGGGATCTTCTGCCGCCGCTTGGATCAAACGCACCACCGCGTCGTAGGAGTCATACGGATGATGCAGCAAAATATCATGCCTGCGCATCTCATCAAACAGATCGTTCGACTGCCGGTTCAGGCGGAGTTCGCGCGGTGCAAAGAGCGGGAATTTCAGATGCGGCGCATGCGTCTTGGTATACAGGTTCATCAGCCGCGACAGGTTCACCGGGCCATCGGTGCGAAAGACCTGAAACTCTTCCAGTTCGAAATTTGTGCGCAACCGCTCGATAATCTCAACGTCGGCGCTGCGTTCAATCTCCAAACGCACGGCGTCGCCCTTGCGTCGATTGTGTAGCTCCGCGCGCACGCTCTCCAGCAAACTGCGTGCTTCTTCACCCTGCATATATAGATTGCTGTTGCGTGTCACACGAAAGGCCGCAGTGGAGAGCACCTCATACCCGCGGTAGAGCGCGGCGGCCTGCGACTCAATCAAGTCGTGCAGAAATATGTAGTCGTGGCAGCCCTCATCTGCGGGCAGCGGCACCAGACGCGGCAGTGCGCGTGGCACAGTAACCACGCCGAGTATGTTGCCGGGCGCGCCTTTGCGTTTGCGTCGCAGCAGCAGCGCCAGACACAGCGCTTTATTCAGCACGCGCGGAAAGGGATGGCTGGGATCGATGGTCACCGGCGTCAGCAGCGGATCGACTTCGTTTTGGTAGAAGCGCAGCGCGTGCTCACGCGCAGTATTGCTGAGTTCTTGCCAACTGCGCACGCGAATCGACTGCTGCGCCAGCGCTGGAATCAATTCACGATTCCAGCAGGCATATTGCTCGTCAACAAATGTGTGAGTCTTCTGCGCAATACGCTCCAGCGCCTCCTGTGGCAGCAGACCGTCTGGGCCGCGCTCGGCGTAGCCATCTTCAATGCGCTGCAAGATTCCGGCCACACGAATCTCAAAAAACTCATCGAGGTTGCTGGCCGTGATCGCCAAAAACTTCACCCGCTCCAGCAGAGGATTGGTCGCGTCCTGCGCCTCTTCCAGCACGCGCTGGTTAAAACTGAGCCAAGACTCTTCGCGGTTGAAATAGCGAACCTCGGCGGGTGGAAGGCTGGACTTCATCGTTGTCTGCTTCGGCATTTGTGGGGTGCAGGGTTCGTTTCTCAAACTTGGAGCTTAAAATAAGGAAATTGTAACGAATAATACAAACAAATTGTGATCCAACATTGTGCAGTTAGATTCCACGCAGGGGATTTTCACCAGAGGCATCGAATCAGATACCATAAAGTAGTGCTGGATAGCGATGCAGTCGCAGCCACCTGTGTAAAAAATTTTCGATCTTTTTTCTCCCCGGTGCATCTTTTAAGGGTACAAGAGTTTACGTTGCTATTTGCGGGATGATTTTTTTGCCTACGATTCGGATGAAGAAGACCCCTCGACAGAACGCTCGTTGGATTGGCCTGGGACTGGGATGCTGGCTGGCATTTACCGCGCCACCTGTGCAGGCTCAGGCTGCAAACAGCGCGGATTTTCAAGGCAGCGTGGTACGCGAGAAGGCGACCGACCAAGTACTGCCGCTCGGCTTGGAGGACGCGATTGCACGTGCGTTGCGCACAAATCTTGGCTTGCTCTTGCAATCCGACGCAACGCAACAGGCACGCGGAGAGCGCTTGCAGGCACTGCAATCGCTGCTGCCCACCGTGACGGGAACGGCGCAGGCCGTGGTGGCGCAAACCAACTTGCAAGCTGAGGGTCTGCGCGGCCCAGGGTTTCCGGTCATCATCGGCCCGTATGGATACACGGATTTTCGTCTCACGCTGCAACAATCGCTGCTCAACGTGCCTTCGTTGCAGAACTATTTGGCATCGCGCCATGACTTCCAATCGGCGCAATTTTCCATGCAGGATGCGCGCGATATGGTTGTTGTGACGGCGGCAAATGCGTACCTGCTTTGCTTGGCAGATGCAGCCCGTGTGGCCGGTGTGCAGGCGCAGACGGACACGGCCAAGCTCTCGCTCGATCAGGCCGTTGCCCGGCATCAGGCTGGAGTATCGCCGCGTTTGGATGAACTGCGCGCGCGCGTGGATTATCAAACACAGCAGCAATCGCTGATCGCCGCACAGAACCAGTACGACAAAGACAAAATCGCTTTGGCGCGTGTGATGGGACTACCGCTGGATCAAAAATTTCAGTTGACCGACGACGCCCCCTACGCGGCGCTGGATCATGTCGATGCGCAGCAGGCCATGCAACAAGCGCTGCAACATCGCAGCGATTTGCAGGCGCTGCAACAGCAGGTGCTCTCTGCCAAACAAACCAAGTCCGCCGCAACTCTGGAGCGCCTGCCGCAGTTGAACTTCGAAATGGACTACGGCGAGATTGGCGTCAATCCCAACAGTTCGTATGGAACGTTGAACGTTGCGGGTACGCTGAGTGCACCGCTTTTTGAAGAGGGAAAACTGCGCGGTGATGCACGCATCGCCGATGCACAGCTTGCGCAGGCGGAGGCACGCGAGAACAGCCTGACGGCGCAGGTGCGCGCCGATGTTGAGGACAGCCTTCTCGACATCGAGTCCGCGGCCAAGCTGGTCAGCGCCTCGCAGAGCAATCTGCAATTGGCCAAGGAAGCGCTTAGCGAAGCGCAGCAGCGCTTCCAAGCCGGCGTCTCTGGCAATCTGGCGGTCTCGCAGGCGTTGACTGCTGTCGCACAGGCCAACGATGCGTATGTGGGCAGTTTGTATCAGCACAATCTGGCCAAACTTTCTTTGGCGCGCGCACTGGGTGTGGCGCAGACGCAATCCAAGATCATCCTCGGAGGAGGAGCACCGTGGCAGAAATAAGGAACGAGGCAACAGAAATGCAGGCAACAGAAAATTCCTCACGCAAGCGCTTGCTGGCGCTGGGCGTGATTGCAGTGCTGTTGGTCGGCGCTGCGCTCTTCTGGTGGCATGGCACCTATTATGAGGACACCGACGACGCACAGATCGACGGCCCGTTGGTGCAGATCAGCGCGCGCATTAAAGGCAATGTGACCGTGGTCAACGTCACGGATAATCAGCGCGTGGAAAAGGGACAAGTGCTGGTACAGATCGATCCGCGCGATTTTCAATCCGCGCTCGATCAGGCGGAGGCCAACTTGGCCAGCGCACAGGCCAGCTATGAGGCCGCGCTGGTCGCCGTGCCCATCACCGACATCAGCACCAACTCGCAACTGCACTCTGCCGACGCGGATGTAAAGGGTGCGCTCTCTGGCATTGCGCAATCAGAAAAGCAATTGGACGCGGCGCAGGCACAGGTGATGGCCGCCGAGGCGAGCAATACAAAAGATCAACTCGATCTGCAACGGTACACGCCGCTGGTGGAGAAAGACGTCATCTCCAAACAACAATATGATGCGACCGTGGCCGCAGCCGCAGGCAGCAAGGCACAGCTTGCCGAGGCGCAAGCCAATCT
>JAJZCX010000167.1 GCA_021851625.1 Acidobacteriota bacterium
GCGCTCGCTTGGCTACAGCCTGCCCGCCGAGTGGCACCCGCACGCCGCCACCTGGATCGCCTGGCCGCACAACGCCAGCGACTGGCCGGGCAAGTTCCAGCCCATTCCGTGGGTCTATGCCGAGATCGTGCGTCACTTGGCGCGCGTCGAGATCGTGCACATTCTCGTCAGCGATACGGCGGAGCGGCAACGCGCGCAAAAAATTCTCGCGCGCAATGGCGTGGCCATCGAGCAGGTGCGCTTCCATCTGTGGCCCACCAATCGCGTTTGGACGCGCGACTCCGGCCCCATATTTTTGCGGCGCGATCCGGCACGCCAGGCGCACAACGATTCCCTGCCCGCGCTCGCCATCACCGATTGGAAGTTCAACGCCTGGGCCAAGTACGACGACTGGCAGCACGATGACAAACTCCCCGCGCGCGTGGCGCAACGGCTCCAACTGCCACGCTGGACGCCGGAGATTCCGCTCGCTGCCGAGGGCAAACGCAAGCCCACACTCCATCGTGTGGTGCTCGAAGGCGGCAGCATCGACAGCAATGGCGCAGGCGCGCTGCTCACCACGGAAGAATGTCTGCTGAGCGAAGTGCAACAGCGCAACCCCGGCATCACGCGCGCGCAACTGGAGCAGTGCTTCCACGACTCTCTCGGCATCGACCAAGTGCTGTGGCTCAACCGCGGCATCGTCGGCGACGACACGCACGGCCACGTGGATGACATTGCCCGCTTCACCGACGCGACGACCATCGTCGCCGCCGTGGAGCCAAATCGTGCGGATGAAAATCATCTCTTGCTGGCGGAGAATCTCGACCGCCTGCGCAGTGCGCGCACGCTGGCGAACAAGCCCTACCGCGTAGTGGAGCTGCCGCTGCCCGCGCCCGTGGTCTTTGATGGTCAGCGCCTGCCGGCCAGCTACGCCAACTTCTACATCGCCAACCAACTGGTGCTGGTGCCCACCTTCAACGACGCCAACGACCGCCGCGCGCTCAACACACTGGCCGAATTATTTCCGCGTCACGCTGTCGTGGGCATTCACTGCATAGACTTCATCTGGGGCCTGGGCGCGCTGCACTGCATGACGCAGCAGCAGCCCGCGCCGTAAACTGGCCGCAGCCCATGCACAATCCATCTCCCATCGAAACCGCGGCACAGGATGAACGCTTCCTGCGCGCGGCCTTGGCGCAGGCGCAGATGGCCGCCGCGGCGGGCGAGGTGCCCATCGGCGCGGTGCTTGTTGGCCCAGAGGGAGCGATCCTTGCCGAAACGCAGAATCGCCTGCTGCGCGACAACGACCCCACCGCGCACGCCGAGATCGTCGCACTGCGCGCTGCGGGCGCAGCCCTCGGCAACTATCGACTCACCGGCTGCACGCTCTACGTCACGCTGGAGCCATGCGCCATGTGCGCCGGAGCCATCATCCACGCACGCCTGGCCCGCTTGGTCTACGGCGCTGCCGACCCGAAGGCGGGCGCGGCGGGCAGCGTACTCAGCGTGCTGAACCACCCGCAGTTGAATCACAAGATACAAATCGCCAGCGGCCTGCTCGCCGACGAGTGCGGCGCACTGCTCAAAGGCTTCTTCCGCCAACGAAGATAGAAATCTTTGAGTCATGCGCACGGATTTAACGTGCTCCACCGCGATTGTTGTACCAGGTCACCGTAAACATAGGAATGAATGTGCGTGGATAGCCCGTGCGCGCCACAGGAAACATATATCCACCACCCCATGTGATTGGGTGCTTGGAGGAGTTGGGCCAAGTCCATTCCAACTCCGGCCCCATGTGGAAGAACGACCAAGAGGGCGCATTGGCTGTGCCAAAAAATAGACTGTGGCTGTTCTGCCATTCGCCGTTCAACTCGATCAATCCGCCTATCCCATATTTGGGAAGGGCCACATACTCCAAAGCTCCGGCGTAGTAGAGCAGATTGCCATCCACCATGTGCACCGTTTGGCCGTCGGGAACAACCGTAATGTTGTTGTTATAGGTGTATCCGCCAGAGACGGTAGTTGGATTCTGCACAATATCAGAGAGCTGCAGATAGACTTCAAACGGCCTGCACTCCTTGCGCAGCAGCGCGTTGATCTCCTCATTCCACGTTCCGTTGCCCAACTGATCGATGCCATAATCTTTCGGATTCAGGTTCTGATATTTCCCCGTGGGGATGTATAAATTCGCCGTGAGTGCAAGCGATGGCATGCGAAAAATGTGGCTGCGATCATTTTCTTTGACGAACTGCTTTTTCAGCTCCAAGTGCGTGTTGCCGAGTCCGAAGTGCGATGCAGTCACTCCCTGCGGGGTGTTCGGCGGCCCCGCCGCTGCGTAGATCAGCGGAGCATACATGTCGAATTCGTAATGATGCTTCCAGCCCGTGCTCAGCCGCTGCTGCATGTTGTACTGTTTGGCTCCCTGACCGGGAGTCAGATAGTAGTAGAGGAACGGCTCCAAATAATACGAGCCAGCCGGTTCAGCATCCGCAGTTCCGGTAAAGAATGGGCCGCTGGTATTGGTCACCCACGGAGTCTCCCCAGGCTTTTCTGCACGCACGTGTGCGGAAAGAAAAAATAGACTGCACACCGCGATGCCTCGCAGCGTGCAAGACTTCAAGTACATAACTCATCTCCATTGCAGGTTGGGCCGTGCGTTGGATCCTACGGTCTGCGTAGCGAGAGCAGGACTACTGAGTCCGCACACGCAGCCGCGTACTGCACGCACACAAGGGGTAAAAGCGGCGATCAACAAGCCGGTGTATCCCGATGGAGCGCGGAAGATTCTGGATGTCTTGCTTTAGGAGATCGAAGCAGGCGGGGCGCGGTTTGCGGTTTGGGGCGATTTCCAGAGCGGCGCAATCGGCACAAACGAATCGCTGATTGCGGTTCTTTGCGGATGTGGTTGGCCTTGGAGGATCACCAGCGCAGCCAGGAACAGAACGGGCACGCGCATCTTGTGTTGTTGCTGCTGAGAAGTATCTGCTGCTTGGGCGCGAACGGCGCGTTCGCCCTCCGCCATCATCGGCATGGCGTGCAGATCATCCGTCATGGATATGACGGGCAACAGAATAAAGACCAGCACCAACGCGCTGATATAGCGCAGGTACGGGGAAGCATGTTCCTCAAATCCGCGTTGCCGCTCCCTGCGCAGGCTCAGCGCAAGTCCGGCAAAGATGGCTACGCTGATCAGCAGCCAAACGAGATTGAGGAGCAGTTCCACGCCTCGATTCTATACGAGGCTTCATAAAGATTTCGTAAGCGAGCCGTGCTGTAACGCACACTCCCAATCACCAGTGTGCGGATCGCACATTGTGAGCGCTAGCTCACCGGTAGCGCTGCTGATGCCATTGCCAGGCGCTGGTGAGAATGTCGTCGAGTGCGGGGAATTTTGGCCGCCAGCCCAGTTCGCGGCTGATTTTTTCTGAACTCGCCACCAGCACCGCCGGATCGCCCGCGCGCCGGGGAACCTCCTCCACCGGAATGGCGTGGCCCGTGACGCGCCGAGCCGACTCCACCACCTGGCGCACGCTGAAGCCTTGGCCATTGCCCAAGTTGTAGACCAGCCGGTCGCGCTGCTCCAGCGCGTGGAGCGCCAGCAAATGCGCATCGGCCAGATCGCTGACGTGGATGTAGTCGCGGATGCAGGTGCCATCGGGCGTCGGATAATCCGTGCCGTAGATTTTGATGTTCTTGCGGCGGCCCAGCGCCACGTCCA
The DNA here is from genome assembly GCA_021851625.1 of Acidobacteriota bacterium. Taxonomy (GTDB): domain Bacteria; phylum Acidobacteriota; class Terriglobia; order Terriglobales; family Acidobacteriaceae; genus JAJZCX01. The sequence goes on from JAJZCX010000167.1 coordinate 3,701, forward strand.
GAATCAGCGGGATCAGGTGCGACTCCGGTTCGTGCGCCTCGCCGCGGCCCGCGATGGCGCCGGCAACATTAAAGTAGCGCAGGCTGGCGGTGCGCAACCCGTGAATACGGTGCAGCCAGGCCAGCATTTGTTCGACCAGCAGCTTGGACTCGCCGTAGGGGTTGGTGGGGCGCAGCGCTGCCTCTTCGCGGATCGGGGTGGACTCCGGCTCGCCATAGACAGCGGCGGTTGAGGAAAAAACCAGCTTTTTCACCCCGGCGACCAACATCGCTTCCAACAAGCCGAGCGTGGCGGCGGTATTATTGCGAAAGTACATCTCCGGGCGCTGCATACTCTCACCCGCTTCGATCAATGCGGCAAAGTGGAGCACAGCTTCGATCTTTCTTCCCCGTAGCACGTCCTCCAATTTGGCACGGTCGGCCACATCCCCTTCGGCGAACTCCGCGCCCGGTGGAACCGCCTCGCGCCGGGCATGGCAAAGGTTGTCATAAATATAAACATTGTGGCCCTGCTCCAGCAGCCGCTGCGCCACGGTACCGCCGATATAGCCCGCCCCCCCAGTGACAAGAATCTGCACGTGTGTCTCCTATCGATTCGGTGAACCCGCCAGCATCCAGTGTGCACTTGCATCACGTTTGGTGCAAGCAAATCCGGCTCACAGTGCGAAATTCCCGATACGGACAGGGGGGGGATTTGCGAAAATTTCGATGGATTTTTTCATGGCCTATACGGTTCAAAAGAAGTTATAATTTTCAACGGCC
>JAJZCX010000168.1 GCA_021851625.1 Acidobacteriota bacterium
ATGAGTCGCTTGCGCAACGCACGCTTTGCCCCATGGTTCGCGGGAGTTTTACCGTGGGCCGCATTCTGTCTGCTGCTGCCGATCGCACCCGGTGCAACGGCGCAAACATCTCCATCGCCCGCGCCTGCCGCGCAGCAACAACAGCCGATGCATCCCAGGATTCCTACGCCAGTGACCGTGCGTGATGGAGCCTTTGTCTTCCACACCTCGGTGAATGAGGTCGTACTCAACGTCACCGTCGTCAACAACAAGCAACGGCTGGTAACCACGCTGACCCAGCCGGACTTCACCGTATTTGAAGATGGAGTTGCGCAGAAGATCAGTTCCTTCCGGCGTGAAGATGTTCCTGTCTCTTTGGGAATTTTGATCGACAACTCCGGCTCGATGTACGACAAGCGCGATGCGGTGAACCAGGCGGCGTTGGATTTGGTGCGCGCCTCCAACCCGCAGGATGAAACCTTCATCGTCAACTTTGCCGACGACGCCTACCTCGATCAGGACTTCACCTCCAACGTATATTTGCTGCAAAAAGGACTGGCCCACATCGATGCCAAAGGCGGCACGGCGCTCTATGACGCGATTTTTGCCGCTGCGGATCATCTGGCGCAAAAGGCCAAGTGGCGCAAACAGGTGCTGCTCATCATCACCGACGGTGAGGACAATAGCTCCAGCAGCACGTTGCAACAAACTGTGCGCAAGGTGCAAAGTCTGCAAGGGCCCATTGTGTACTCCATTGGCCTGCTCTTTGGCGGCGGCGAATCGAAAACCGCGCGCCACGCCCTGCAAATGCTGAGCAATGAGACCGGCGGCCTCGCCTATTTTCCAAAATCTCTGGCACAGGTAAACAGCATTGCCGGGCAAGTGGCCGAGGATATTCGCAACCAATACACCATCGGCTACCACCCCACGCGACCGGAGCGCGAGAGCGGCTATCGCAGAATTCGCGTCGTGGCCAAGGACAAAGACATGGGCAAGCTGACCGCGCGCACCCGCCCCGGCTACTACGCGGGCGGCAGTGCAGGCACGCCCGCCACAGGCTTGGTGCACAGCACACAAACAGGCTCAGGGCAGTAATTCTCCGCGCACCGCACACAGGAACGCAGCAACCGTTTACCATAAACCAGAGAATTCCGCCTGCACACGCTCGCCGCTCGCAGGCGCGGGAGGACGATTGCTCTACTGGCTGCTCTATCAACATCTTTTTCCGATCTTTCATGCGTTTCGTATCTTCCGATACCTGACCTTTCGCACGGCCTTTGCCACCATGACAGCCCTGCTGATCGCGCTGTTGATCGGCCCATTTTTGATTGAGCAGTTGCGCCAATTTCAGATCGGCCAGTACATCCGCGAGGATGGCCCGAAGGATCACCAGAAAAAAGCGGGAACGCCCACAATGGGCGGGCTGCTCATCTGTCTGGCGATTCTAGTGCCCACGCTGCTCTGGAGCGATCTGTCGAATCCCTTCGTGTGGTTGGCCGTCTTCTCCACGGCAGGGTTCGGCGCGATTGGTTTTGCCGACGACTACATCAAAGTGGTGCGCCGCCGCAATCTCGGTCTGACGGCGCGCATGAAATGGGCGGGCAGGTTCTGGTGGCGCTCAGCGTGGCTCTGTCTCTGCTGGAACTGCAACATCGCGGAGAGTACTCCACGCGGCTGGTGGTTCCCTTTTTCAAACAAATTCGGCCCACGATGGCCCTGCACTCGCTGCAACACTCGTCCCATTTATGGCCACTGGCCTTTTTGCCGTTTATCGTCTTCACCGTGCTGGTGTTGGTGGGCGCAACCAACGCCGTCAATCTGACCGACGGCCTCGACGGCCTGGCCATTGGCTGCACCATCATCGCTGCGGGCGCGCTCACTGTGCTCACCTATGTCAGCGGCCACGTGATCTTTTCTGACTATTTGGACTTGCAGCGGATGCCGCTCGTCTCCGAGCTGACCATCTTCTGCGGCTCCATGGTCGGCGCCAGCATTGGATTCCTTTGGTACAACGCACATCCAGCGGAGGTCTTCATGGGCGATGTCGGCTCACTCGCCCTCGGCGGAGCCATTGGCGCGGTGGCCATCATCATTAAACAGGAACTGCTGCTGCCCTTTATCGGCGGTGTCTTTGTCTTGGAAGCGCTGAGCGTAATGTTGCAGGTGGGCAGCTACAAACTGCGCAAAAAGCGCATCTTCAAAATGGCTCCGCTGCACCATCACTTTGAACTGCTCGGCTGGTCCGAGTCCAAGGTGATCGTTCGTTTTTGGATTGCAGCGTTGGTCTTCGCCCTGCTCGCACTCACCACGCTGAAGTTGCGCTAACTGTTTTTGGAAACGGAACGCATGGAATTGCACGGCAAAAAAATTCTGGTCGTGGGCGCAGGACGCTCCGGCATGGCGGCGGCACTCTTTCTGCGCCAGCACGGAGCGCAGGTCACCGTCTCCGACACGCGCGACACAGACAAGCTGACGCGCGAGTTGCCCATTCTGCTCGACGCGGGCATTGCCGTCGAGACCGGTGGCCACGGCTTGCTGACCTTTCAACAGCAGGATGCCATTGTCGTCAGCCCTGGCATTGCACTCCACACGCCGGAGTTGCAACAGGCCCGCGCGCTGGGCATTCCCATGCTTGGGGAACTGGAACTAGCCGCACAACATTTGCAAGGATCGACACTGGCCATCACTGGCTCGAATGGCAAGACGACCACCACGACGCTCTGCGGAGAGATCCTCCGCGCCAGTGGCGCACCGGTGCTTGTCGGCGGCAACATTGGCGTGCCCGCCATCGCGTTGGTGGAACACAGCCAGCCCACAGGATGGAATGTGCTCGAAGTCTCCAGCTTTCAGTTGGAGACCACGCACAGCTTTCGCCCGCGCATCGCCGTGATCCTCAACATCACGCCGGATCACCTGGATCGTCACGGCTCCATGGGCAATTACATCGCGGCCAAGGAGCGTATCTTCGCCCATCAAACTGCCGATGACGCGCTGGTCTTAAACGCCGACGACGAGCACACGCAGCACGCGGCGATCCGCGCCCAAAGCCGCGTCTTCTGGTTCAGCGCGCGGCGGCCCGTGCGGCAGGGAGCCTTTGTCTATCAGGATGCGATCGTCTTCCGCGCTAACGAGCATTCCTCCGCGCAACCGATTTTGCCGATCAGTGAAATTCCACTCAAAGGCACACACAACGTGGAGAATGTGTTGGCCTCGGTCTGTGCGGCCATGCTCGTCGGTGTGGCACCGGAGACGATTCGCGCAGCCGTTGCAGGTTTTCGCGCCGTCGAGCATCGGCTGGAGTTCACCGCGCGCGTGCAGGGCGTGGACTTCTACAACGACTCCAAAGCCACCAACGTGGACGCGACCATCAAGGCCATCGAGTCCTTCCCCGACGGGCTGCATTTGATCCTCGGCGGCAAGGATAAGGACTCCGATTACACCGTGCTGCGCCCGCTGCTCACCGAGCGTGTGCGTGCGGTCTACACCATCGGTGCAGCGGCAGAAAAGATCGCTGCGCAGATCGCCGGAGCCGTCGCCATACACGCCTGTGGTTCGTTGGAGCGCGCTGTTACAGAGGCTGCCGCACAGGCAAAGCCGGGCGAAACCGTGCTGCTGGCCCCGGCCTGCGCCAGCTTCGACCAATTTGAAAATTACGAACATCGAGGCCGCGTCTTCAAAGAGTGCGTGCTGGCGCTGGCCGCGCAGAAGCAGGAGGCCTAGCCATGGCCAAGCGCGTCGGCGTAGACAAATGGCTCTTCGGCGTGACGCTGCTGCTGGTGCTCTTCGGACTGGTGATGGTCTTCAGCGCCTCCGCAGTCATGGCCAAGGCGCGCTACGGCTCGCCGTACACGTTTGTGCTGAAGCAATCGTTGTGGGCTGGAGTGGGCCTGGTGGCGCTCTTCGCTCTGATGCGCATCGACTATCGCCGCTGGAACAGCCCTGCCGTGGTCTTCCCTGCCGTTGCGTTCACTACATTGCTGCTGCTGGCGGCCTTTGCCATGCATGACTCGCACCACACACATCGCTGGATTCGCTTCGGCGGTTTCAGCTTGCAGCCATCGGAGTTGGCCAAGCCCGTGCTGGTGCTCTTTCTGGCTTGGTTCCTGCAAACGCGCGTCCATCAAATGGAGGATTGGCGTCGCGCCGTTGCGCCTGCGGCCTTACCCAGCTTGATCTTTATTGCGCTGATTTTGAAGCAGCCGGACCTGGGCACGGCGCTGGTCTGCACCGCCGTCACTGCGCCCCTGCTGGCTCTTGCTGGCGTGCGTCTGCGCTATTTGTTCTATGCCGCGCTGGCCGCTTCGCCCTTGCTGTACTACATGCTCTTCCATGTTGCGTGGCGACGCGCGCGCATGATCGCATTTTTGAATCCGCAGGCCGATCCACGCGGCACCGGCTTCCACATTTTGCAATCGCTGATTGCTGTCGGCAACGGCGGCCTTTACGGCTTGGGCCTG
>JAJZCX010000169.1 GCA_021851625.1 Acidobacteriota bacterium
AAGGAGACGGACTGAGGAGTGCTCCAGTTAGACGAGGGAGGTTGGCCGCTGAGTACGCTGAGGGATCCGGCGACAATTTTCATCTGCACGTTTTGACCTACGATCAGGTCCGAGCCGTTGGCGAAGGTGATCCCAGCGGGCAATTGGAAGCCGTTGGTATCGACGGAGAAAGAGGGATAGGTGGCGAAGGTAACCGTGGCCACCGCGCCCGGAGGCAAGGAACTGCTGTTGGACGGATTGCCATGTATCAGCAGAGAGAGTTGCAGCGGAGGAGCGCCCGCGATGTTGGTGGGGGAAGGAACCATGTTAATGATAGTTCCCTCCACCGTCTGCTCATTCGGTGCTTGGATATACGCGACTTGCGACGTGTAGAGATTGCCAAACGTTCCGAGGCTGTCCACTTGGACGCGAATACTTTGCCCGTAGGCAAAACAGGCGGTAGAGCCAGTGGAACATGCGCTCGCCGGGAAGTTGTTATATGCTGCGCCGTTGCTGGAGTCGATGGTGTAGAGCCTGATGTCGGGCGTTTCAATCGTAAATTGATTTGAGCCAGAATTGGAGTTAAACACCGATCCGGTGATGGTGCCGAACTCCTGTGCAGTAGCGGTTGTCGACGCGGGAATTTGCGCAATCGTAACGCCATTCGCGGTGCCCAGGTTCAGTGAGAAATCTGGCTGGAGCATATTATCCAGATGGAAATCCACAAGAAAGCTGAGCGGATTGTAGGCCGTTGCCGAGACGGGAAATGGAGGCGCGTTCAGATTCACCGTAGCGGAATTGTTCATCGTGGGAGCAATCTGGCAGACAGAGCCAATCGCGCAGGAGCTAGCGATAGCCGAGTCCGAAGCGTTATAGATGACCAGTAGCGGATTGGAAAAGGTGAGGCTGAGGCTGGAGTAAACGCCGGGAGCAACATTGACAGTGCTGAGGAATTGCGAGACAGCCTGAAGCTGCGTGAGGTCGATCGGAATGGGCATGCTGCTTCCGTTGGGGCCTGAGTCTACGGGGAGCAAGCTCACCGGCGTTCCTGACACTGGATTCAGCGCAGCGGCACTGAGCTTTATCTGATAGAAGAGCACAGATACGCCACTCGGCGGACTGTCAGTCATGCTGATGGAAACTGGAGTGATGATGGCTAGGCATGCGCCCCCCGAACACGTGCCGATCGCCATGCTGCGATTTCCGCAACCGTTCAGCATTGGAATGGTCACCGCCGAGAAGAAAAGAAGGGACAGAGCATTTCGCATCTAGCACCTCCTGAGTAGCAGTGCCCTGCTCCACACAAACTGCGCTCAAGCTGATTCTACAAATCCAGCGTCGCCAAGTATAAATTCGGTACCAGCGCGCGATCAAGCCCCTTTTGAGAGAAACCTGCGCGATTTGGGTTTTTGTTGTCGTGACTGGGATATATTTCGCCCGATACTCGGATTCATCCCATGATCTAGGCTTGCGGGGACCAATTCCATGACGCTCGAACATTCGTCAACGAAATCGTAAAAGTCATTAGCAGGGTCACCGGATACTGGCAGCTTTGTTGTCTAGTGCCATGTTGAGTGCGAGCACATTCACGCTGCGTTCGCCGAGCAGTCCAAATTGGCGATCCTGTGTGTTTTGCTGGATGAGCATTTCGACCTGCTTCAGGGTGAGGCCGCGGGCCTTTGCGATACGCGGAGCCTGATATTGCGCGGCTGCGGGCGTAATGTCCGGATCGAGACCGGAGGCCGATGCGGTGACCAGATCGATCGGAACCGGCGCGGTGGATGTGCCGGCTTGCTCTGCTTGCACACTGGCCGTGGTGCGATCGACGAGCTTCTGATTCGACGGCGACCAGTTCGATCCACCGGAAGCGGTGGGATCATATCCATTGCCAGCGGCGGAGGGACGGCTGTGAAAATACTGCGGCCCGGTGAAGGGCTGCCCGATCCAGTGCGACCCAACGATGGTTCCATTCTGCACGATTAAATCGCCGTTGGCCTTCTGCTTCCAGAGTGATTGCGCGATGCCCGTCACCAGCAGCGGGTAGCCCAGGCCGAGCAAGAGCGTTGTGACCAGTGTGTAGCGAAGCGAGATCAACAAAAGTTTTTGCATGACGAATCTCCAGTGTGGCAACTTGAACGCGCTACGCCAAGTGCAGCGCGGTTAAAACAACGTCAATTAATTTGATGCCAATAAAGGGAGCGACTAGTCCGCCCAATCCGTAGATGAAAAGATTGCGGCGCAGCAGGGCCTCTGCACTCATCGCACGATAGGGCACGCCGCGCAGCGCCAGTGGAATGAGCACGACAATAATGAGCGCGTTGAAGATGACAGCCGAAAGAATGGCCGACTCCGGCGAATGCAGACGCATAATGTTCAGCGCGTTCATCACGGGGAAGGCCACGGCAAACATGGCGGGCAAAATGGCGAAGTACTTGGCCACGTCGTTGGCGATGGAAAAGGTCGTCAGCGCGCCGCGCGTCATCAAAAGCTGCTTGCCAATCTCGACGATCTCAATCAGCTTGGTGGGATTGGAATCCAAATCCACCATGTTGCCCGCTTCTTTTGCAGCCTGCGTGCCCGTGTTCATGGCCACGCCCACGTCGGCCTGCGCCAGTGCGGGCGCGTCGTTGGTGCCATCGCCGGTCATGGCCACCAGCTTGCCGCCCTCTTGTTCGCGGCGAATCAGATCCATCTTGTCTTTGGGCTTGGCTTCGGCGAGAAAATCATCCACGCCCGCTTCGCGTGCAATCGCCGCTGCGGTCAGTGGATTGTCGCCGGTTATCATCACCGTGCGAATGCCCATGCTGCGCAGTTGCGCGAAGCGCTCCTTCATGCCGCCCTTGACGATGTCCTTGAGATGAATGACGCCGAGCGCAGATTTATTTTCCGCAACTACCAGCGGCGTACCACCAGAGCGCGCGATTGTCTCCACGGCGCTGCGCACATCTTGGGGTAGATCGCTGCCTGCCTCCTGTAAAAATCTTGCAATCGCATCCACGGAACCTTTGCGAATGATGCGTCCATCCAGATTCACGCCAGACATGCGTGTAAGCGCACTGAAGGGAATAAACTCCGCGTGCGCCGGAGCCATCTCGCGCCCACGCAAACCATAGCGCTCCTTGGCCAGCACAACGATGGAACGGCCCTCCGGTGTTTCATCGGCGAGCGAAGAGAGCTGCGCGGCATCGGCAAGTTGATCCTTGCTAACACCCGGCGCGGGCACAAACTCCGTGGCCTCGCGGTTGCCCAGCGTGATGGTGCCCGTCTTGTCGAGCAGCAATGTGTTCACGTCGCCCGCCGCCTCCACCGCGCGGCCCGACATGGCGAGCACGTTGTGCTGAACCAAGCGATCCATGCCTGCGATGCCAATGGCGGAGAGCAAGCCTCCGATGGTGGTGGGGATCAGACAGATCAGCAACGAAACGAGAACGAAGATACTTTGCGGTGCGCTGGAGTACACGGCGAAGGGTTGTAGCGTGACCACGGCCAGTAGAAAGATGAGCGTCAAGCCGGCCAGCAAAATGTTCAGCGCGATTTCGTTCGGAGTCTTTTGTCGCTCCGCGCCTTCGACCAAAGCAATCATCCGATCCAAAAATGTCTCGCCGGGATTGGATGTGATGCGAATGCGCAATTGATCCGAGAGCACGCGCGTGCCGCCGGTGACGGCAGAACGATCCCCGCCGGCTTCACGAATCACCGGCGCGGATTCGCCCGTAATTGCGGACTCATCCACGGAGGCGACGCCTTCGATCACTTCGCCATCGCCGGGAATCAACTGGCCCGCGATGACCAACACCACATCATCGGCGCGCAATTGCGTGCTGGGAACATCCTCGACGCTGCCGTTGTCGAGCAGGCGGTGTGCGATGGTCTCCGCCTTCGACTTGCGCAGCGATTCTGCCTGCGCTTTGCCGCGGCCTTCCGCCATGGCCTCTGCAAAGTTGGCAAAGAGCACGGTGAACCAAAGCCAAAGTGTGATTTGCAGGTCAAACCCAATCGCCGGTCGATGTGCCAGCATATCGCGCACGACCAGAACGCTGGTGAGCACGCTGCCAATTTCCACGACAAACATCACCGGATTGCGCATTAGGATGCGCGGGTTGAGCTTGCGAAGCGATTCGACGGAAGCGGTGGCGACAATGCCGCGATCCCACAGGGATTTTTTGCGACCACGTGCGGATGGTGTCATGCCAATCTCTCCTTAAAAGCTATGCCCGGCGCGGAGCAACAGATGCTCCAAGACTGGGCCAAGGCTGAGCGCAGGGAAAAACGTCAGCGCAACGACGATCAAGATCACGCCCACCAACAGCACGGTGAACAGCGGCGTGGTCACAGGAAAGGTTCCCAGCGAAGGCGGCGTAAAACGCTTGCCCGCCAGATTGCCCGCCAAAGCCAGCACGGGAATGATCATCAAGAAGCGGCCCGCAAGCATGGCGAAGGCCAGCGTCAGGT
>JAJZCX010000170.1 GCA_021851625.1 Acidobacteriota bacterium
AAAATCATCGTCCACCTGCGTGCCGGGACGCTGTAAATTCAAATCCGCAAAAATCCACTCTGGCCAGCCGAAAAGCTGCAAGGCTTGATCGATCAGATGCGGCCCCAAATCAAAAAAGATGCCACCACCCAGCGCAGGTCGTTCGCGCCAGCGGTCTTGCACCTCCAAACGATAGCGATCAAAGCGGCATTGATAGCTGACTACCTCGCCCAAATCCCCGCGCATGATGCAGTCTTTCAGCGTGAGAAAATCACTGTCCCAGCGTCGATTTTGAAATACGCTAAGCAATTTTTTCTGCGCATGCGCCGTGGCAATCAACTCTTCCGCCTCGGCTACTGTGCGTGCAAAGGGCTTGTCAATGACCACGGCGCGGCCCGCGCGCAACGCAGCCATGCCCAGCGCATGATGTGTGTCATTCGGCGCAGCGACCACGACCAAATCCACATCCGCACTGGTGGCCACGGCCATGGGGTCGGCCACAACTTTGGCTTCGGGAAAGTCGCGCTGCACCTCTTCAGCCCGACTGCTGGCCACTTGTGAAATGGCAATGCCCGCCGCCTGCAACAGCGGCGCGTGAAAGACCCGCCCCGCCAATCCATATCCAATCAATCCCGCACGCAGTTTCATCGTGCTCTGATCATAGCCCGACGTGCACGCTGTACGCACGCGCTTGGTACACTGGCTACAGACCATCATGTTCGAAACTCTCACAGATAAACTGCAACGCGCCTTCAAACATTTGCGCGGCCAGGGTGTGCTGACGGAAGAAAACATCAGTGCTGCTCTCGACGAAATCCGCATCGCCCTGCTCGAAGCCGACGTCAACCTCACCGTTGTCGATGCGCTGATCGCTCATATTCGCGTCAAAGCCATCGGGCAGGATGTACTCACATCGCTCTCGCCTACCGAGCAGGTCATCAAGATCGTGCGCGATGAGTTAATCACGCTGCTCGGCAAAGACACGGCGCGCTTCAAGTTCGCCTCAAAACCACCCACGGTGATTTTGATGGCCGGACTGCAAGGCTCCGGCAAAACCACCACCTCTGGCAAGCTGGCCGCGTGGTTGAAAAAAGGCGGCCATCGTCCGCTGCTCGTTTCCGTCGATGTGTACCGCCCGGCGGCGCGTGAGCAGTTGAAGATTGTTGCGCAATCCATCGACGCAAAAATTTATGAAGGTGACCTGAAGGGTGAACCTGCGGGCACAGCTCTGGTCGAGCGACTGGCCAAAGAGGCGCGACGCGAGGCCGTTCTGTCCGCCTGCGATGTGGTGATCGTCGATACCGCAGGCCGTCTGCATCTCGACTCCGAACTGATGCACGAAATGGAGCGGCTGAAAAAGCTGCTCGATCCGCAGGAGATTTTGTTCGTCGCCGACGCCATGACCGGTCAGGATGCGGTCAACTCCGCCAAGGAGTTTCACACACGGCTAGCGCTGACCGGCGTTGTGCTCACCAAAATTGACGGCGATGCGCGCGGCGGCGCAGCGCTCTCCATTCGCCAAGTCACCGGCCAGCCGATCAAGTTCCTCGGCACTGGCGAAAAGCCGGATGCTTTCGAAGCCTTTCATCCTGACCGCATCGTCAGCCGTCTGCTGGGCATGGGCGATATGCTCACGCTGATTGAAAATGTCGAAGAAAAAATCGACCGAAAAAAATCTGAAGAGTTTGCGAAGAAAGCCCTCGCAGGCGATGGATTTTCCCTTGAAGATTTTCGGGATCAACTGCGTCAGATCAAAAAGCTCGGCTCCATCCAAAGCATCATGAAGATGCTGCCGTCGGTTGGTCCATTTCAAGGCATGCAGCAGGCCGCAGCCAACGTGGATGAGGGCCAGTTCACGCGCATTGAGGCCATCATCAACTCCATGACAAAACAGGAGCGCGCGCGCCATGAGATCATCTCTGGCAGCCGCCGCAAACGCATCGCGCACGGAAGCGGCACCAGCGTGCAAGAGGTCAATCAACTGCTGCGCCAGTACGTGCAGATGAAAAAAATGTTTCAATCACTCGGCAAGGGCGGCTCCATGCAGCGCAAGCTGATGGGTTCTCTGACCAATATGCGCGGTATGGGACGCTAACTTGCAGAACCTTTTTTGAAGATAAAGTGGGCACGATGCAACCTGAGATCACGCAAGAAACACAGATCGAAGCGCCTGCAAACCGCCAAATGCCATGGCTATTGCGGTGGCTTCCCATCGCCGCCACATCCCTGCAGGTGGTTCCCTGTTTCTTTTTTCTCTCGCTGAGTGGATTGCGTACCGCCTTCGGCGCGGTCGCGCTTCTTTCGGCAGCCATCGCTGGCCCATTTGAGTTCTTCCACCAAAACAAGCTGCGCGTGCCATTTTTTCTGATCGCTGGCGGCCTGTCCCTGCTGAATCTCTACCTATACACCCACGTGAAACGGCTGCGCGCGCGGCCCTCTTCACAATGGCGCATGCAGACCTTGTCCACCAAGGAACGGCGCGTGCAACGCATCCAACTGGTCAGTTCCCTGCTCACGCTGGCCATGATTGCTGGAGATATTCTCAACCACAAACTGCATGGCTTCGGCTTTTGAATCTTGCGCGTTTATGCGCAGACGCATTTAAGGCGAGTCCTGCTGCAACATTTCGTCGATGTGCGCGTGCAGGCGCTCCCTGAAGCCTCCGGGGAGTTCAAAGACGCGATCATCTGCGGTCAAGTAGAGAATGTTGCGTGTTGAATCCAGCACAGCGGAGCAGACCTCGCAGAACTGCACATGCCGCTCGATCTCCGCGCGCAGTACGGGATCGATCTCGCCGTCGAGATAGGCCGAGAGCGCGTCCCAGGCTTCCTTGCAATCGATCCTCATGGCCTTCTCCTTAGAAACGCCCACATCCCTCGCTGAGATGGGCTGGCTTGCTGCACCAACGGTGCCAGAGTCTTTTGCAGCATCATCCGCGCCCGATGCAGACGAATCTTCACATTGCCCGGCTCCAAGCCCAGCAAATGCGCCGTCTCCTCAATGCTCATCTCCTCCACGTCACGCAACACAAAAACGGTGCGATATTTTTCTGGCAGCGCTTGAATGGCATCCTGCAATAAGCCAGCAAGATTGTTGCGCTCCAACATCTCCAAGGGAATCTCGCGCCAATCGCGCAATTGAAATGGCTGACAGGCCCCCTCGCCATCGTCGCCTTCCTCGTCGAGAAATACCATCGTGGACTTGCCGGCTTTGCGCAGACAGGCACGCGCCTCATTCAACGCAATGGCCGTCAGCCAACTGCTGAACTTGGACTCTCCGCGAAAGGAATGCAGACTGCGGTAGGCCTTCAGCATCGTCTCCTGCACAATCTCTTCGGCCTCGCCCGCATTGCGCACCATGGAAAACGCTGTGACGTAGATACGCCGCTCATAGGGACGAATTAGATCGTGAAATAGATTTTTTTCTCCCGCCACAATGCGTGTAATCTGTTCGGCCTCCTGCTCCTGCCGCAGATCCTGTGACGCTTGCATCTCCGGCGTGGGTACGATCTCCACCATAGGTGACGCACATCCTTAAAAGCCTGGCTACAGGGGCATCCATCCCCTACGCAGCACTCATTCCTGCTTGTTAGAGTCAAAAATGTCCGGCAGGTTACAAACCTGCGAATATTTTTTTGCGCGGGCACTGCGGCCTGCCTGGGAGCGACTACAAAGCTGCCTGCCCGGCTAATTCAGGTTGTAGATCAGCTCGATCGAGTGCGTGTCTGTGGAGCCGGAGACGGTCGCCGTCGCCTGCACCGTCACAAAATTAGTCACGTTCAAGGTTGGCCCATTGCTCGGAGGAGCCAATGTTCCACCGCCTCCGCCGCCCGTACCGTTCGTCGCGGGACTGCTGGAGCAGCCGGTTGCCCATACAACAGAGACGGCCAGCAGCAGGAGCAATAGACTCCCCCTACGCATCGTCTTCCGCCGGGCAGGCAGGCCGAGCAGGAGCAGCGCCGCAAAGGCCATGCCTCCGAGCCGCTGCCACGCGGGCGCAGGTTGCCTTTGCATCTGGGCCGTTGCGGAACTCGTCGCCGCAACGGTCAACGTCGTGGAAGCAGTCGCACCCCCGCTGCCCAGCGTCACAGTGGTGGAGGTTGTACCCGCACTGCCAAAGTAGCAGGAGACTCCGTGCGCGGATTGCCCCGTGCAACTCAGCGTCACCGAACCTGTAAATCCATTGAGCGATGTAACATCAATCGCTGTGGTCGCCGTTCCACCGGGCATTAGATTTACTTGCGCCGGATTGCTGGCAATCTGATAGTCCGCCGTGGGCGCATTGTTGGCTGGATTGGCTCCGTTGCCAGAGGTGGAGACCGATCCCCACACAGCAGCCATCGCCGCTGCATCCACGCTGCCCAGCCCCGTGGCCTGATCGTAGCCGGAGCCAACATTGTATCCAGCC
>JAJZCX010000171.1 GCA_021851625.1 Acidobacteriota bacterium
TGCGAATCCAACCGCCCGCCGCCGAGACCGGGAAAATGTTTGCCGCAACCGAGTACGCCATGCGCGCGCAGCCCGGCAAGAAACTCTCGTGCATAGCGAGCAACCGTCTTAGGATCGGCAGCAGCGCTGCGGCTACCCATCACTGCACGACTGGCAGGCAGCGCGAGATCGAGCACCGGAGCCAGATCCACATTGAAGCCCAGCGCCGCGAGCATCTGCCCAACCCTCGCTCCGTGTTGATGGAAAAGTTCTGCATCGCCGGTCGCAGCCACAGCGGCTGCCGATGGCGTTGGCCCCATCCAATCGCGCAGGCGATCGACCGTGCCGCCTTCAAGATCGACGCAGCGAAAAAAATCTTCCCGCGTTTGTGAGTGATTCTGCGCTGGCATGCGCGTAACTGCAACCGAGCGCCAGAGCGCGTGTATCTGTTGTGGCGATGCCAGATTGCGCTTGAAGAGAATGATGCCGCCCGGCTGCACCACGCGCAGCCAAGCCTGCTCCAGCGCGGAGACCTCCGTCGATTCCAGTCCAACAACAAACAGCGCGCCCACCTGATGCCGCAATTGCATCTGCTTCATCGCTGCCCACTCCCGCTTGCTGTCTGTAGCGCAGCACTTTGAGCAATTTCTGCTTGCAGTTCCGCCAGCAACTGCAGTGCCTGCAAGGGCGTCAGCGCATTCAAGTCCAGCGCGCAGATGCGATCCACCACCTGTTGCGAGAGTGGCGTGAAAAGCGTCATCTGCAACGTGGGCGTGGCGGACTCGACGGCCTGAATCTCGCGGCGTTCCGCACGCTCATGTTGCACCAACACACTGCGCGCGCGCTCAATGACGGCCTTCGGCAGCCCCGCCAATCGCGCGACATCAATGCCATAGCTTTTGCTGGCTGCGCCTTCTTCAATCGAATGCAGAAACACGATTCCTGCCGGAGTCTCCTGCACCGAGACGCGCAGATTCTTCATGCGCGGCAAATGTTCTGAGAGCAGAGTCAGCTCATGGTAATGCGTGGCAAAGAGCGTGCGCGCGCCAAGGGTGTCGTGCAAATGCTCCAGCGTAGCCCAAGCCAGCGAGAGTCCATCAAAGGTGGCCGTGCCGCGACCAATCTCATCGAGCAGCACCAAGGAACGCGCTGTAGCAGTGTTCAAAATCGCCGCAGTCTCGGTCATCTCCACCATAAATGTGGAGCGGCCCTGCGCCACATTGTCACTCGCGCCGATGCGTGTATAGATGCGATCCACCAGTCCCAGCCGCATCTGCTGCGCGGGAACGAAGCAGCCCATCTGCGCCAAAATCACCAGCAGCGCCGTTTGGCGCAGGTACGTGGATTTACCGCCCATATTCGGCCCAGTGAGCAACAACACGCGCGTGCCTTCTGCATCCATGTGCACGCTGTTTGGCACAAAGCGCCCCTCGGCCCGCTGCTGCATTCTGTTCTCAATCACCGGATGCCGCGCGGCTAGCGCCTCTAGCACGCAGCCGTCTTCCATCTGCGGTCGCACATAATTGCGCGCGGCGGCCAAGTGCGCGAAGCATGCGATCAGGTCCAACTCCGCCAGCACGGCAGAGGTGGCGCGAATGCGTGCAGCGGTGGCAAGAATCTGTTGGCGCATCTGCTCGAAGAGTCGCCGCTCAATCGCCAGGCACTCCTCTTGCGCACCCAGCACCTTGCGTTCATAGTCTTTGATCTCTGGCGTGGTGAAGCGCTCGGCGTTAGCCAGCGTCTGCTTGCGCTCGTAGTCATCGGGAACGTTGGCCAGATTCGCCTTGGTGATCTCAATCGAGTACCCAAAGATGGAGTTGTAGCGCACTTTGAGCGAATGAATGCCCGTGCGTTTGCGCTCGCGTTCCTCGATGGCGGCAATCGCCTGCCGCCCATGCAGGCTTAAATCGCGCAGCGTATCCAACTCCGCATCCACGCCTGCGGCGATAACACCGCCATCGGCCAGATGCACGGGCGCATCGGCAGCGATGGTCTTCTCAATCGCTGCGCGCACATCTTCCAAACAATCCAAACCATCGCGTAACCGCACACTGGCCTGCGCCCGCAACGGTTGTGCAGCGCGGGCAATCGCTGGCAATCCAGAGAGCGAGTGCGCCAGGGCCAGCACATCGCGCGGCCCAGCGCTGTCGAGTGAAATCCGGCTCAGCAGGCGCTCCATATCCTGAATTGCGCCCAGAGCCGCGCGCAACTCCTCCCGCTGCACCAATGCGCCATGCAACTCCGCCACAGCGTCCAAGCGCGCGTTGATCGCGTGCACATCCAACAACGGACGCAGCAAGCTTGCACGCAGCAGACGCTTGCCCATGGGCGTGGCGCAGGCGTCGAGCGTGGCAAAGAGCGTGGTGTCGCGTCCGGCATCGGGCATGAGCGGCTCAACTAATTCCAAATTGCGCACGGAGACCGCGTCCAGTTGTAGATGACTGCTGCGCTCGTAATAACGCAGGCCGTCCAAGTGCTGCAACTGGCTTTGCTGCGTGTTCTGCAAATAATGCAGCACGGCACCGGCTGCTGCTGCGGCGGCGGGATGCTGCTCCAACTCGTAGCCCGCCAAGCCATGCGCGCCCAAATGCCGCGTCAAAAGCGGCTGTGCGTAGTCTGTGCTGAAGACCCACTGCTCCATCGTGGTCACAATCCACGGCTGGCTGGCGGAGTTTTTTTGCAACGAAAGCATCGCCGGTTCCTGCAAACCGGGCAGCGTGCTCGACTCAGCCAGCACGATCTCCGCCGGAACGATGCGCTCCAACTCATCCATGCAGAGCGCGGCGGCATCCGGGCCAAGAAATTCCGTGGCGCGAAAGTCTCCCGTGGAGTTTTCCAACAGCGCGAGGCCAATGCGCTGCTCTTCGCGCGCATTTTTGTTGGAGGAGATGCACAGAGCGGCCAAATAGCGGCTGCGCTCCTGTTGCAGCGTGGGATCGAGCGCCGTACCCGGCGTCAGCACGCGCGTCACCTCGCGCCGCACTAGTTTCTTGGCGAGCTTGGGGTCTTCCATCTGCTCGCAAATGGCGATGCGATAGCCGCGCCGCAACAGGCGCTGCATGTATGGCTCGGCGGAGTGATACGGCACGCCACACATGGGCACACCGTTGTTTTTGTCGCGCGAGGTCAGCGTGATCTGCAACTCTTGCGCGGCGATTTTTGCGTCCTCATAAAACAACTCATAAAAATCTCCGAGTCGAAAGAAGAGCAGCGCGTTGGGATTCTGTTGCTTGGCCGCGGCATATTGGCGCATCAACGGTGTGGGCGCAGAGGCAGGCGTGGGCGCAGTCGTTGCCTCTGGCGCGGCGGGTTGCGAATCTCGAAGCATGGGGCCGGAGCTTTGCACGGATACAGCCAGCATAGCGCGATTGACGCAGGCAAGCGAAGCGTCACGGCCCGCGCAGGCCGGCAGCCAGCACCCGGAGCGCTGGGTGACTGGCGTCACACCTGCGGGGTGATGCGCCGCTTATACTAAAGATGCACGGGATTTGATATTTGCAGGCTGGGTGGCGTCCATGTATTTGCTTTGGCTGCGGGTTGCGCTGGTGCTGTACGGAGCCTCCTGTATCGCCATACTCCCCGACGCCATCGCCAGCGGCACGCGCTGGCGCAGAGTGGTGTTGCCCGCCTGTGTTTCTGCGGGGTTCTTCCATCTGGTCGCGCTGGTGGAGATGCTGAGCCTGGCGCATCACCTGGTTCCCAATACCCTGCATGAGATGGATACGCTGCTGGCGCTCTTGCTGGCAGGCGCATTTCTACTGGTCTTCTGGCGCTATCACGCGGCGTCGATCGGTGTCTTTCTGCTTCCGTTGATCTTTTTATTGCTACTGCTGCCTGCGGCTGGCCCTGATCGCAGCCCTCTGGCTGTGCCGTGGATTCGCAGCGGCTGGATTTTTGTCCACATCGCGTTGCTCTTGGCAGCATACACGGCGCTGATTCTGAGCCTGCTATCGGGCCTGCTCTATCTGATTCAAGAGCGCCGCTTGAAAACCAAGCGCGTCCATGGACTCTTTCGACATTTGCCGCCACTCGAAACCATTGATCAAATCGCCACACGCGCGCTGGTCATCGGATTCCCTTGCATGACACTCGGCCTGCTGGCTGGGGCGCTGATCGCGCAGGAGAGCGTGGGCGCATCGTACTTTCTCGATCCCAAAGTTCTACTCTCTATTGTGATGTGGGCGCTCTACGTGTGGATGCTCGCCGTACGCAGGCATTCTGGCCTGCGCGGCAAGCGTGCGGTGTATCTGTCCACGCTCGTCTTTTTGGTGGCCGTCACGGTTTGGGTGGCCAACCAGTTCAGCACCGTACACCGGTTCGTGATGCCATGAATCTTGTCCTCGTTGGAGTGAATCACAAATCGGCTCCATTGGAGATTCGGGAGCGGCTCGCGATTGCGCCCACG
>JAJZCX010000172.1 GCA_021851625.1 Acidobacteriota bacterium
GGTTTCAGTTGTCGGGAACAAGTGGCGCAACTCTCCGACCGGCGCGCGGTGCATCTGGCGGAAGTGTTATGCGGCGGAGACAGCGTGGATCAATAGCCCTGCGCGTTCACAATGTTTTGCAACGGCTCACCGTCCAGATAGCGCGCGATTTGTTCGGCGGCGAAGCGATATCCGCGAATAAAAAACTGCGGCGTCGATCCAGCAACGTGCGGTGTCAAAAAGCAATTCGGCGCAGACCAGAGCGGATGACCCTTGGGCAGCGGCTCCGGGTCGGTAACGTCCAGTGCAGCGCGAATGCGATTTTGCTGCAAGGCTGCGAGCAGCGCATCGGTATCGACCACGGGGCCGCGCGCTGCGTTCACCAGCAATGCTCCGGGACGCATCTTCGCCAGCATGGAAGCGTTCATCATGCCGCGCGTCTCTTGCGTCAAGGGAACGATGAGAACGACGATGTCAGCCTGCGGCAAGAGTTGGGGCAAATCCGCAATGGAGGCCACACCCGCACGAGCGGTGCGCGCCACGCGCAACATTTCCACGCCAAAGGGTTGCAAGCGCGCTTCGATTGCTGCACCAATGTTCCCGTAGCCGACAATGAGCACAGATTTGCCAGCCAACTCCTCGCCCAGAATGCGATAGGGCGGCGGCTCCGTGTCGCTGGAGAATTTTCCGCCGACAAGCTGGCCATCCCAGAACTGCTCGCGTTGGCGGTCGCGATAGTGTGGAAATTGTTTGAGTATGGTCAGTATGCTTGCCACAGCCCACTCTGCGGTGGAAATCGCATGCAGGCCCTGGCCATCGCAGAGAGTGACGCCTTCCGTCGCCCACGGCAGCATCCAATCCACGCCAGCCAGCAGCGATTGAATCACACGCACGCCGCGCAGGCGCGCAAACTGCGGCTCCGCATATTTTTTGTAAATGGGAGCAATCCAAAAATCAATTGCATGAATATCGCTGGAAGTGTAGCCAAGAGGAATGAGTTCGACATTCTTCGGAAACTCTGGCATCCATGCAGCAGGAATCGGTTCAGGCAGGCCAACGCGCAGCATGGCTCCATCGTAGCTGGCGTGGGGCAGTCGCTGCAACGGGGCGAGGGCATCCGCCCCGCGAGGAGCTACTGTGCTGCCTGCTTCATGTGCAGTACGTGTGTGCTGATGTCTGGCCAGAATTCGCGGAAAATGTTGGTGAGTCCGTCGCGGCCCAGTTGCTCCAGCCAGCGCTGGCTGGTATTGCTCCATGTGATGGAACTGGAAGGATAATAAAAATTTCCAAGACCCGCCTGCACGCCTTTGCCAGCGATTTCAGAGATGTTGAGTGTGTTGTTGCCGGAGTCGGAGGGCGTAATTACCAAGCGCGACAGAGCGTAATAGGCGCGGTAGAGCTTGCGTCCACGACCCAACGTAAAATAGCGCGAGTCTTCACGTGTGATGATGGGAAAGAGAAAGTCCGTCATGTAGTTGCCGACAGCCTTGTCAGTAAATGCACGCCAGTAATACTGGCCGTAGCCGGACCATCCACTCCCCAGCGTCGGATAGCTATTTTCGAGATAGGTGGGATAGGCATCAATGGCAGCAAAAACAAAGGCCGAGTAGTCAAAGCTGTTAAACGTTGCGATCTTGAACTTTTCCTTCACCGTAGGCGGAGCCGGGCGCGCAACAGCACTGACCGCGCGAAAGTTGGGCATCAGACCCAGGATGCGCTTGGGTTGTTGACCAAAGTCAGCGGGCGGAGTGCTGGATTGCTTCGTGCCAGGCTTTGCATAGAGGATGCGATCGCCTTTGTTGCCGGGCGTTCCTTGTTGCTGTGACTGGGCATCGGGCTGGCTGGTGGTGGCCTGCGCCGCATCGGTTGTAGTGGAGAGGGAGGAAGAAACACCGGGTGCATCGGGCAGTTCTGCCATGGCGACCTGCGCAGGTGTCTGCTGCGCGGGTGTCTGCTGCGCGGGTGTCTGCTGCGCGGGTGTCTGCTGCGCAGGTGTCTGCTGCGCAGGTGTCTGCTGCGCGGGTGTCTGCTGCGCGGGCAGCGTAACCGCTGTGGCGAGCGTGAAGAAAAAAGCAAAGGAATTCAAGAAAATTCTGGAGTGCAAGCGATTGTTTCCTGACACGATAAAAATTTTGTAAAAAAAGCTTATGGCAACATAGACGCACTGACAGTTGGATTAGTTGCGCGTTTTCTGCGGCTTGGATTGGAATCGTCCCAGTCTGCACTGACCAAGCCAGTTGCGAGGCACTCACTGTATTCTATAGCCCATCGCTTTTTGATGCAGCATGGGAGAATTCTGTGGTGCCGCCGCAGACAAATCGCTGGAGCGTCTCTTCATGGAAGTGGCTGGCTTGTGGAGTGGCGCTGACATTTGCAGCGTGGCCCGCTTTTGCGGCAAACTCCCTCCCCGCGGATGCAATCGTGTTGGGGAAAACGGACTTGGATCGTGGCTATGCGGATATGTACAACCTGCAATTTGCACAGGCCCACGCTGAATTTACAGCGTGGATGCAAACCAATCCCAATGACCCCATGGGGCCGGTCTCCGATGCTGCGGCCTATCTGTTTGCGGAGTTTGCGCGGCTGAACGTGCTCGACGTGGATTTATTTGATGATGACAACCACTTTGAAAGCCGCGGGAAACGCGCGACGGACCCGGCAGTAAAAGCGGCCTTCCAACGCGATTTGGAACAGGCCGATCGCTTGGCAACGCTGGCATTGACACACGCTCCACAGGATGCAAATGCGCTCTTTGCGCGAACGCTGGTCAACGGCCTACACGCCGATTATGCGCAGATGATCGAAGGACGGGATTTTGCTGGATTGCACTACACGCGCTTGGCCAGCAAGGATGCGGAGCGGCTGCTGACCATCGCGCCACACATGGACGACGCCTATCTGGCCGTAGGGCTGGAGAATTACATTTTGGGATTAAAGCCTGCTCCTGTGCGTTGGCTGCTGGCCCTGACCGGTGCGGAGACCAATGCTGCGCTGGGCAAGCGGGACATGGAGTTGACTGCAAGCCAAGGACATTATCTGGCTCCCTTTGCACGATTGCTGCTGGCCGTGGCCGCGCTGCGCGATAAAAAGAATGACCGCGCGCGACAAATTCTTGCGTCTCTCGCAGAGGAGTTTCCCAACAATCCTCTGTACGCGCGGCAATTAGCGAAGATTCGATAAACTATCGCAGAAAAGAAAAGGCGCGGACAAAAAGTCCGCGCCGGGGATAGGCCTGTCGGCAAAGTTAGGGGATGTAGTAACGGAACGAGGTCCAGAACATGTTGTCGTTGGCCTCCGGCTGTATCCCACCGAGACCCGACCAGAGTTTACGTTGTGCGTAGTTGTACTGCATTCCGAAGACCAGTTTCCCTTTGCTTCCGCGATAGAAGTTGTACCAGAATCCAACCGTTTCGTTGATGATGGCGCGGGTGTCATTGGCGCAATTTGCCTGACCGCCCGGGCTATACGGCGAAGAGCTGGGAACCGTCTCCGTTTCGCAACCACTGTTGTTGAAAGCAGATGATCCATAGCCTACGGGCGCTCCAGCAGCGTTTACATAGGCTGCGCGACCAGCGTAGTCCCCGCCGTAATACTCATACAAATCCCATTTTCCAGGGTGCAGTTCCGCAGAAAATAACGCGACGACATTGTGCAAGGGGGCCAATGTACCATTCGGATGAACGGTCGTATCGGGCAAACCGCCTGCACCATAACGGCCAACACTTTGGCCGTATAGGCCGCGTAGTCCAAAGTCGTACAAACCTTTGTGGAAGGGTAGCCACGCGGCGGCCTCGACACCACCGGCAACTTTGGAGTCGTTATAGGCGCCGACTGCGCTTGCAGGATTCACAGGGCTGGCATTTGGATACACACGGTCGCGCAGAAAAGTGGCAATGCCTGCCACTTCATAGTGCCCAAATCCAGGCTCAACGGCCACTTTGGCAATCACATCCGGGGCCATGTTGATAGAGTAATTGGTTGTTGGATTGAGCAGGCCGCCCGGATTTCCTGCCGTGCCAAGTACAAAGTTGTTGCTGAATCCCTGCCCGCCAAATGTTGTCTGCGGATTTTCCAGCGCAACGCCGGCGAAGGCTTTTTTATGAAATAAATTTTGGTAGACGCGAAATCCATACTGCCGCGTCCAGATGAAACCCGGGACGTACTGAGGGTCAATCGTAAGCGGAATTGCCTCGTACCGATTTTCCATACCCACTGTATCGAGCGTCAGGAAGGACCACATCTGCCCGCCAACTACGGTGAGGCCGCCGGTGTTCTGATAGCGTGCCCACATCTGTCGCTGTCTGAGTGTGTAGCTGTTGCTCTCATTATTGTTGGAGGTGGTGCCAGCCGACAAAAAGTCAGCCTCATAGTAGCCGCCGATGGTGGCTGTGGAATATTTTCCTTC
>JAJZCX010000173.1 GCA_021851625.1 Acidobacteriota bacterium
GGATATTCCCGGCGTGATTGGCCGCATCGGTTCTGTGCTGGGGGAACACGCGATCAACATCGCCAACTTCACCCTGGGCCGCCCGGACGCCAAGCGCAGCAAGGCCACCGGCGAAGCCATGGCCGTGATTCAGGTCGATGCGCCAGCCGATCCGGCGCAGTTGACCAAGGCCATCGCGGCTCTTCGCTCCGTCGATGCAATTCTGCGCGTCGGACTGGTCGAGTTAAAGTAAACACAACCCATCCCCGGAGGCGCACGCCTTCGGGGATGTTTTTCAGTGCAGGAAAACGCCATGCCGTTGTACGAATACGAATGCAAGCAGTGCCATCGCCGCACAGAAAAGATTCAGCGCTTCAGCGATCCTGAAGAGACGGTGTGCCCGCACTGCGGTGGCGCACTGGAGCGGTTGATCTCCGCTCCGGCAATTCAGTTCAAAGGCGCGGGCTGGTACATCACCGACTACGCCAAGAGCGGCAACAAGGCCGGCGTCTCTGGCAGCACCAACAGCGAAAGCAAATCCTCCGCAACGGAATCCAGTCCATCTGCCAGCACAGACTCCGGCAGCACGGCGGGCAGTTCTTCTGCGTCGGCAAACGCCGCGCCCTCCTCCGCACCAGCGTCTTCCTCTTCCAACACGGGTTCTTCGTCCACGACCAAGTAGTCTGCACGCACGCAAACCGAAGACTCCATTCGCTACAATCGCTCTGTGTTCGCGCACTCGATTGCACTTCCGCCGGAAACGGATGCAGCGGCGTGGCAGGCGCTCTGGCCTCTGCTACCCAGCGGCGCGGCGGTCTTCGCATTGCGCGGCGCACACACGACTGCCGCAAGCGCAGACGCCTCTGATGCGGAAGCCTACATCGCCAAAACCGCCAATCTGCGCTGGCGTATGCAGCGGCTGCTCACGCCGGATGCCGTCGCATCCAAGCGCTTACACCTGTCTGGTCGCGTGCAGCGGCTGGAGTACACGCAGACCGGCTCGGATTTTGAGACATCGCTGTTGCTGTACCGCGCAACGCGCGCGGCCTTTGGCGAGCGAGCACACAAGCGGTTACATCTGCGCCCGCCCGCCGTGTTGCGACTGGCGTGGGAGAATGCCTATCCGCGCGTGTACGCCACCAGCCACATCTCGCGGCGCAGCTTGGAGCACACCTTCGGGCCGTTTCCATCACGCGCGGCGGCGGAGCGGTTTCTCGAAGAGATGCTGAACATCTTCCTGCTGCGCCGCTGCGTGGACGATCTTGCGCCCGATCCAAAATTCCCCGGCTGCGTCTACTCCGAAATGAAAATGTGTCTGGCTCCCTGCTTCCAAGGCTGCACCGATGCGCGCTATGCCACAGAGGCAGACGCCGTGCGTGGTTTTTTGCAAACGCGCGGGGCCGGATTGCTTGCCACGTTGGAACAGGAGCGCGCCGCCGCCGCCGCTGCGCTGGAATTTGAACGCGCCGCGCAAATCCACACCCGCTTGCAAAGAGCGCAGGCCGCCGCGCAACTCTGCGCACCGCTGGTGCAACCACTCTCGCAGTTGGACGCGGTGATTGTGCAGCGAGCTACGCTGGCCGGGTCGAATGCAAATTGCGTGGCGCTGTTTCTCGTACGCGCCGGGCGATTGCACGCACCCATCGTGTGCACCGCAGAGGAGGAATCCTTGCGCGCAGCGCTGCACGCAGAGGCCATGCAGACGCAGCCGTACCCAGCGCACACGGAGGAGTTGGCCGACCATCTGGCGCTGCTGGCGCGTTGGTACTATCGCCCGGCGGCCAAACGCACAGGGGAGATTTTCTTTCGCGATGCCAATGGGCAGTTTTCCGTGACAAAGATTTTGCGCGGCGTGATGCGCGTGTTGGCAGGCGCATCGGCGATGGAGTAACAACTGGGGCATGGGATACTGGTGCGGGCAGATGGCAACGCAATTCCCGCGCAAAAGAGACCGGAGCGACATGGAGACACGGCAACATCCGCACACAATCGACGCATGGCTGGAGCGTGTGGAGCGACCATTGGCGCTGTGCGTGGCACTGCTGGCCGCGGGAGCGATGCTGCTGTTCGTCGCCGCAGTGCTACACCGGCTGCACGATCCATTTCCGCTGGAACAACTGGAAGGCACGATGGCCGTGGCCGTCGCGCGCATGAACCAGGGACTGCCACTCTATGCGCAGCCCGACTTCAGCTTTATTGCCTACATGTATTCGCCCGCATACTTTTGGGTTGCCGGTTGGGCTACCCACATTCTGGGCGTGGCAGGCTCCACGCTGCTTGCGCTGCGGTTGGTTTCCATTCTCAGCACACTGGGCTGCTTTGCAGCCATCGCTGCGCTGGTGTTTACAGAGACGCGCAGCGCACTGGCTGCGCTCGCAGGCGCAGGCCTCTACGCGGCGGCCTATCCTGTCACGCAGAATTGGTTCGACCTGGGCCGTGTGGACTCACTCTACGTTTTTCTCGTGCTGCTGGCCGTGCTGGCCACGCGTAAATTGCATCCGGCCTTGGCAGCCTTGTTCTGGGTACTGGCTGTCTTGGCCAAGCAAACTATCGCGCCTGTGGGGCTGTTGGTGCTGCTCTCGGATTGGAAGCGACCACGCCGAGCGCTCACTGGTGCTGGAATCTTTCTCCTCGGCACACTGGCCAGTACAGCATGGCTCCATCACGCCACGCACGGCTGGTACAGCTATTACATCTTCGCTGTGCCCGGAGCCAACTCCGATCTGCGCCTGCACGCGGCGGCGTTTTTCTTCTCGACTGCGCTGCTGGCACCCTTCGGCATTGCACTGGTGGTGATTGCGGCTGCCCTGCTACTGACTCCGATCGATTGGCGTAGTGCCAGCGCGCGCTTGTATCTCGTTTCCAGCGTATCGTTGCTTGCGCTCTGCTGGTTTCTCTCCGCCCATGCAGGAGCCACCGCAAACACCTCCATGCCGCTCTACGCGCTGCTAGCCGTGGCTTTTGGCATCGCACTCGATCGCTTGCTGCGCTGGCTGCGCGGCCTGCATACACCCATAGCGCAAGCGGGAACCATCGTGTTGCTGCTGGCCGCCTGCGCACAACTAGGCAGTCAGTACTATTCGCCCAAGCTGGCCGCACCGCTGCCGCCGGTGCGCGCCAGTCAACAGCAGTTGCTTGATTGGCTGCGGCTCTTCCCCGGCGACGTTTACATTCCCGCCCATCCCTACGAGGCGCTGCTCACGGGCAAGTCCATGCACGCCGATGAGGCGGCCATACACGACGCGCTGCGTCCGGGCCGCGCAGATGTGAACGCTCCACTGCTCGATCAAATCCACCGTGCCGTGGATGGAGAATCCTTCGATGCCATCGTGCTCGACCACCCGCCGGATCAAGAACTGGCCGCAGCGCCGTGGATGCCCGCCGATTGGCGGCGGCACTATCCCGTGGTTGGATTGGTGCCAGGCAGCGATGTGGTGAATCCATTTTCACCGCGCCCGCGGTATGTTCTGCTCCCTTGTCGCGTGCTGGGTTCGGCAGCGGCACGGCAGGTAGTGCGGCTCGGCTCCGACAGCTCCGCCGCCTGTGCCACGACCGGCCCGCGCTGATAGACTGATTAGGCGTACACGGAAAGGCTGGCAGTGGTCGAACTCGCACCCTCAATTTTGTCTGCGGACTTTGCGCACCTGGCCGATGCGGTGCAGGCGGCGGAGCGCGGCGGCGGCACCCTCATCCACGTGGATGTGATGGACGGCCATTTCGTGCCCAATATTACGCTGGGTCCGCCCGTGGTGCGATCCCTGCGCCAGGCAACACGCCTGCCGCTGGACTGCCACTTGATGATTGAAAATCCCGACGCCTTTATTCCAGACTTTGCCGAAGCAGGCGCGGACTGGATCAGCGTGCATTGGGAGGCTTGTCGCCACCTGCACCGCACGCTGCAATTGATTGCGCACCACGGCGCGCGTCCGGCGGTGGTCATCAACCCGGCTACGCCGGTGGACTTTCTGATGGACGTGCTGCCCATGGTGCATCACGTACTGGTAATGAGCGTGAACCCCGGCTTTGGTGCGCAGGAGTTCATTCCGTTTTCGCTCGACAAGATTCGCCGCCTGCGCACGCTGCGCGAAGAGCTTGGCTTGCACTATCGCATTGAGGTGGATGGCGGCGTGGCCCACGAGACCATCGCGCAAGTGGTGCAGGCGGGCGCGGATTTGTTAGTCGCCGGCAACGCTGTCTTTGGCACGGGCCGCGCGGAAGAGAATTGCCAAAGCCTGTTGCGCGCGGCGCGCATCGCCGCTGGAGAGATGCAACCGGCTTAGGCTGAGTTTTAGAAATCGTACGATTGAGTTTGTAGATTTGAGGTTGTATGCAAAATAAATTTTTCCATCCTCGCACCCCAACCGCTGCCATTTGCGCAGGGTT
>JAJZCX010000174.1 GCA_021851625.1 Acidobacteriota bacterium
AGGAAACGGGCCGCTTTGCACGCCATGGAACGCACGGTCGTAGAGGTTGGATTCGGGGCACAGACGCTCCCTACGCTGACGGAAAAAATAAGCACACCCTCACTGCGAAAATCGATTCCTTCGGAAAAGATGATTATACGGGACAGAGCCGCTGTGTCCCAACCCGTTGCCTAACTCGAAGCCATCTCCCCAGTCCGACGCACCTCCACCAGCGTGGAATAAAACGTCGCGCCGCCGCCAAAGTCGGCCACGGCCTCGCTGGTCAGCACGTTGACGCCGTGCCCATCCAGCGAAGCATGGTTCCACGCCATGCGACACGCGACCACGCCCGCAGGCACGCTGCCATTCACCTTGGCCCGAAGATGGAGTTTGCCGCGCGCATTCCACACCTCCACCCGATCGCCCGTCGCAATGCCGCGCCGCACAGCATCATCGGCGTGCATCTCCAGTAAATTCGCGTGCTCGGCCTCCATCGCCTGATGCCCGGCCAGGTTGGCGAAGGTGGAGTTCATATAGTTGTCGGCCTTGCGCGCCAACATCTCCAGCGGATACTCGCGTGCCAGATTTGCTTGGCGCGACTCCGTGGCGGCCACGTAGCCCGGCAGCGGATCCAGACCCTGCGCGGCCAGCGTCTCGGAAAAAAATTCCGCCTTTCCGCTCGGCGTCTGGAACCATTCTGGCGAGGAGAACGGCAACGCGCTGCCGCCGGGCCGCCGCGCCACGGGCGCAATGCGAATGCACGCTTCTGCCTCCAACCGCTCCGGCGTCACGCCGCGCAACAGCGGATTCTCCGTTGCCAAAGCCTGCGCCAACATCGCCTCTTCCGTATCGCGGAAGCAGTCCTCGGCAAAACCCATGCGCTGGGCCAGTTGCGCAAAGACCCATACGTTGGGCCGCGCCTCACCGAGCGGTGCTATCGCGGGCTGTGCCCATTGCAGATAGTAGTGGCCGTATGCACCCTGAAAATCCTTGTGCTCCAAAAATGTAGTCGCAGGCAGCAAAATGTCGGCGTGCTCAGCGGTCTCCGTCACAAACTGCTCATGCACCACGGTGAAGAGATCCGCGCGTCGCAGACCGCGCAGCACCGCGTTTTGATTGGGCGCAACCACGGCGGGATTGGAGTTGTAGACGAAGAGCGCCTGCACCGGCGGATCGCTTAGCTCGTTCAGCGCATGGCCCAACTGCACCATGTTCACCTCGCGTCCCAATCGTCCCATCGGACTGGCCGCGGCCAAGTCGGGCCGCTCCAGCGCCGCGCGGTTGAAGGGAAATGCGCCGCTGGTGGAAAGCTGCAAGCCGCCGCCCCGGTGCTGCCACGCGCCGGTCAGGCACGGCAGCATGGCCACCGCGCGCACGGCTGCGCCGCCATTCTGCGCTCGCTGCACACCATAATTCAGTCGAATCACCGCGGGCTGCGTGGCTGCATATTCGCGCGCCAGACCGACGATCGCATCCACCGATAAACCGGTGCACTCGGCCACACGCTGCGGCGTGTACTCGGCTGCGCGTTGCCGCAGCGCATCGAAGCCATGCGTGCAGCGCGCAACATATTCCGCCTCATATAGATTCTCGGCGATCAGCACGTGCATCATGCCCAGCGCCAGCGCCGCGTCTGTGCCGGGGCGAATGGCCAAGTGTTCATCCGCCGCTTGGGCCGTGCGTGTTTTGTACGGATCAATCACGATGAGCCGCGCGCCGTTGCGCCGCGCCTGCTCAATAAACGGCCATAAATGAATGTTGTTGCCGTGGATATTGGCTCCCCAGGCCAGAATCAGCCGCGCCTGCGGAAAATCCTCTGGATCGACGC
The DNA here is from genome assembly GCA_021851625.1 of Acidobacteriota bacterium. Taxonomy (GTDB): domain Bacteria; phylum Acidobacteriota; class Terriglobia; order Terriglobales; family Acidobacteriaceae; genus JAJZCX01. The sequence continues at coordinate 1,808 of JAJZCX010000174.1, forward strand.
CGAGCTTGATGCCGTAGACGGAGAGCAGCGCCTCGCCGCCGGTGGTGGAGCAAATGGTGCGCGCCAGCGTGGACGCTCCCAGCCGATGAAAAAATCGTCGATCCATCGAGCCATAGTTCAGCACGCCCGTAGTGCCGGCATACGAGTACGGCAGAATCGACTCTGGCCCGTGCGCATCGCTGATTTGTTGGAAGCGCGCGGCGATTGTCTCCAGCGCCTCATCCCAGCCGATGCGCTCAAATGCCTGCAACTGCTGCCCACGCGGCTGCGACCCTTTGGCCACGCCCTTGCGCCGACGCATGGGGTACAACAATCGCTCCGGCGAATAGACCCGGTCGAGATACTGCGCCACTTTGCCGCAGAGAAAGCCCCGCGTGACCGGATGGTCGGGGTCGCCCTGGATGCGCACAGCTCGCCCGCTGGCATCGAGCGTGACGCGCACCCGGCAGGTGTCGGGACAATCGTGCGAACAAACCGAATGCACGATACGCAATGCCAATGCAGAATCGCGGAGGGTCATGCCCTGATTCTATGCCCACCGACCAAGAGCACCTGTCAACGATGCAACCCCTCACAGGGAGTCATTCTGAGCAGCGCTGGGTGCGCGCCGGTGTGGCTGACAGCTAGTGGTGTGCGGATGGTTCCGCTGTGTGTTCGGTGACCCCGGCCAGCAGGGCGAGCGCGTGTTCGAGCAATGGCAAGGCTGCTTCCAGCGATGCGACCGCACCGCGCGGACTGCCGGGAAGATTGAACAGCAGCGAAGTGCCGCGCGTACCGCAGACGGCGCGGCTGAGCGCGGCCAGTGGAGTTTGCTTGGCTCCTTCGCTACGCATTCTTTCAGCAACGCCGTCCAGGATGCGGTCACACACGGAGCGCGTCGCCTCTGGGGTCACATCGCGCGGGCCAATGCCGGTGCCGCCGGTGGTGACCACCAAACGCGCCTCTTCGGCAGCCTCGCGCAGGGATGCGGCGATCTGCACCTGTTCGTCGGGAATGATGTGCGCACGCACGACGGTGAATCCAGCCGCGCGCAGGCGTTCGGCCACCGCAGGCCCGGACTGATCCGTGCGCGTGCCTGCAAAGCAGGAGTCGCTGACGGTAAGGACAATCGCTGTCGCACCCACAGGCTGATTTTATCGTTCCGGCCAGGAAACCGTTTTGGGGTTACATCCGTCAAAGAATAGTAAGATACAAGCTGGATTTCCACGCAGGTGCTCGCGCTCAGTGCGTGGGCCGTCTGCGCCAAATTTCCAAGCCAAGCATGGCAACCACGCAAACACCCCCGAGTCCGCCGGAGCGTCCGCTAGAGCCGGTGCGCGACAGAACGCGCGCCCGCTATGAGGACTACGAGCACCACGAGCTGCTCAGCGTCATTGACGATCTGGAAGATGAGCGCTCCAAGGCACGCGTGCGCGAAGGCATCTGGATTTCGCTGCTCCTGCACATCTTATTTTTCTGGTTCATTTCCTATGGGCCGCATGTGCTCTTCCATCGGCCCTACGTGGTCAGTCCGCTGACGGAGTTGGCCAAGCGCGACAAGCAACTTACATTTTTGAACCTGCCGCCGGACCAGTTGAAGCCGCAGAAGCCGAAGCGGTCGAACATTATTTCTGACAAAGATCGCGTGGCGCAGAGCGCGCACCCGACTTTGGACAAAAAGACGCTGGAGGAGTTGCAGGCCATGCAGCGCGCGGGCAACTCCGCGCCACCGCCGCAACCGCAGCAGCAGGCGCAGAACACTCCCCAAGCCCAGCAGGCCTTACCCGCCGCGCCGGCTCCGCAACAGCAGCAGCAACAGACTCCGCCACCGCAACAGGAGGCGCAGTTGAACATGCCCGCCGCGCCCAAGCCGGACGTACCGCGCGGCCAGAATCCCAACCAGAATCGGACGCAGCCGCAGAAGCCCACCATGTCGGTGAATGAAATGATCCACCAAGCGGAGCAGGATGCGGCCCGCCAAAGTGATGGCAACCTGGGCAACAATGGCGACAACGCGCCGGACGATCATCCCGGCATGCAGTCGGGCGTTGAGGTGCTCAGCGACACGATGGGCGTGGACTTTGGCCCCTACCTGCGCCAGGTGATTCAGGCCACGCAGAATAGCTGGGATATTTTGATTCCAGAGTCGGCGCGCGCGCCGCTGCTGAAAAAGGGCAAAGTGGCGATTCAGTTCATCATTGCCCCCGATGGCACCGTGCAGAAGATGCAGTTGATTGGCCCATCGGGAGATGTTTCGCTCGACAAGGCGGCCTGGGGCGGCATTATTGGCGCATCGCCGTTTCCGCCACTGCCCAAACAGTTCAAGGGGCCGTATCTGGCGCTGCGTTTTTACTTCCTCTACAACGAGCGTACCGGCGAGAACTAGCCATGCCCGGCAGCCCAGAGACACCCAACGCGCAGCAGACTGAGCCGGAGGAAAATCGGCGCGCGCTGCGTCGTCGTCAAGCGTTGGGGCTGTTGTGGCTGGCGCTCTTGGTGTTTGTGCTCTGCGCGGTGCGCGCAGGCCGCCACGCCATTCTACTGCCGCGCTGGTGGAACCT
>JAJZCX010000175.1 GCA_021851625.1 Acidobacteriota bacterium
GCCGCATCTGATCGATCAAGCCTTGCAGCTTTTCGGCTGGCCAGAGTGGATTTTTGCGGATTTGAATTTACAGCGTCCCGGCACGCAGGTGGACGATGATTTTCGATTGGTCATGGGCAAGGGCAGGCTGCGCATGGTCTTGGGCGCAACGATTCTCGCCGCACAGCCGGAGCCGAAGTTTGTAGTGCACGGCACAGGCGGATCGTTTGTGAAGCCGGGCATGGATGTGCAGGAGGATCAATTGAAGGCGGGCTTGCGCCCCGGCGATGCAGGCTTTGGCGTGGAAGCTGCCACTCACGCGGCCAGCGTGACCACGGTGCGCAATGGACAGGCGCACACGCAGATCGTGCCCACGCTGCCGGGCCAGTATGTTGCCTACTATGCGGGCATTCGTGCGGCGCTGGAGAGCGGACAGCCGGAGCCGGTGCAGGCGGAGAGCGCATTGCAGACCATGCGCATTTTGGAATTAGCGCTGGAGAGCCAGCGCACAGGTCGTAAAATCACGCTGTGATGGAATCGGCTACTCGTTGGGTTCGGTCTTCATCGCTCTGGTCAGGCTGCGCACGGTGTCCACTGAATTTTGCGCGCACCAATCGCGCAGGCCGAGCGCGATGCGCTCCACGGCGCGGGGATCGGCGTAGCTGGCCGTGCCCACTTGCACAGCGGTGGCGCCGGCGAGGAGAAACTCCACCGCATCCTCTGCTGTGTGAATGCCGCCCATGCCGAAGATGGGAATCGCAACGGAACGCGCCGCCTCCCATACCATACGCAGCGCGATGGGCTTGATGGCAGGGCCGGAGAGTCCGCCGGTGATGTTGGCCAGACGTGGACGGCGCGTGCGCACATCAATCGAAAGCGACAGAAATGTGTTGACGAGCGAGAGCGCGTCCGCGCCCGCCTCTTCCGCTGCGCGCGCCATCTCCGCGATGCTGGTCACGTTCGGCGAGAGTTTGACAATGATGGGACGCCGCGCGACGGACTTTACATTTGCCACTAATTCAAAGAGCAGATTGGCGTTGGTGCCGAAGACCATGCCGCCGGAGTGCGTATTGGGGCAAGAGGCGTTCAGCTCGTAGGCGGCGATGCCGTCATACTCATTGAGTGCTTTGACCACGGAGAAATAGTCGGCAATGGTGTAGCCGAAGACATTGGCAATGGCCGCACAGGGCAGCTTTTGAATCGCAGAAAGTTTTTCTTGAATGAAGGCTTCCACGCCCAGGTTTTGCAGGCCGATGGCGTTCAGCATTCCCGACGCGGTTTCGATCAGGCGCGGCGCAGCGTTGCCCGGCATCGGTTCCCGTGAAAGTCCTTTGGTGACGAAGCCGCCGATGGCAGCGAAGTCGAGAATCTCTTCAAATTCCACGCCATAGCCAAAGGTGCCGCTGGCGGCGAGTACGGGATTGCGCAAATCCATGCCGCAAACTTGGACGCGCATGTCGGGTTCGTTGGAGCGGGTTGCCGTCTTGCGGTTCAATCGTGTGCTTTCTGTTTGGGATTGGCAACGGGAGCGTGATGCGAGCGGTGGCCTGCATGTATGATCGCACGATTGCGCTTGCGTGGAAGAGGCGTTTGTTTTTCTGGGTGCAGCGCTATCGTCAAAACATGTCCCACGCTGGCCGAAGGTTGATTGACGCCCAGCAGCGCGGCTAACGTGGCGGCGATGTCCACCGGCTCCACGCGCTGTGGATAGATGCCGGGCACAAAAGCCGAACCGTAAAAGCCGAGCGGCACATGGCGGTCATACGAGTAGGGGCTGAAGTGATTCGTGCCATGGCCCATCGCGCCAATCTCGAACGCGTCGGGAATCGTCATGACATACCAGCCGCCGTTGGGCGTGTAGCTGTGCGCGAGCAGGCGGCCAAACTCCGTAGGCGGCAGGCCGGGAACTTGGGAGGCAAGCTGCTCGCGTGTGTAACTGCGGAAGAGTGCAGGCTCCGGCGCAAGGCGTGTAGCGCTGGCGTGCGTGGAGTCGTCGGCTGCTCCGCTGGCCGGGTTTTGCGCGACGCGCAAGGCGGCAAAGGCTGCGGGCAATGCCTGCTGCACAGCACGCTCAGCTTCGTGCTCATTCAAACCGGCACGCTCAAAGATCGGCTCGTTGAGCGAGAGATAGGGCAGTTGTTGGTGTGGGAGCATGTATAAAAAAGTTTGTCCCGGCGAGAATTGCTGATTCATCGCATCGTTGAGCGAGGCGATGAGCTTTTTCAAATCCACCTGCGCGCCGGGAACGCCAAGCTGCGCGGCCACAGCTGGAACCGGAGCGATGCCGTGGTCGGCGCTGAGGGCCAGCCAAACATTGTCCAGTCCACCGGGAACGGTTGTATCCAGCCAGGAAAAAAATTCGTCGAGGTTCACATCCAACTGATCGACAAGAGCGCGTTGTAGGGGCGAGTCCGGCCCGACGGCATGGCCCAGAATGTCCGTGGAGGAGATGCTGATGGTGAGCACGTCGGTGGTGTCGTGTGTGCCCAGTTTTTCGCCTTGGATGAGCGCGCGGACAAAGTCCAATTCATAACGAATGCCCGCAGCCGTGGAGCCGACGGATTCAAAGAAGGGAGCGTTGGCGGTGACGCCAGCCTCTGCGCGCGCTTGAGCCACTCGATCGCTGTTGTTGAAGGCGACGACCCAATCGGGCAGAGATGGCATGTAATAGGACGAGGAGATGAACTGCCCGCTGTGCCCATCCACCCAGAAGGCACCATTGGCGCTGAGGCCCGCGGTCAAAATGGCAGCGCGGTCTTTGAGCGAAACGCCGTAGAGCTTGGACGCCCCGCTGGTGTTCAGGCGCACTTCATCGCCAAAAGTGGTGGCCAGCAGATTGCGCGGCGAGGAGCCTTCGCGCTTGGCTCCGTCGGCAGGGCCGACGAGAGTGTAGCGCGGGTCTTCAACGGAAGAGATGGGGCGCTTGCTGTTGCGGTTCAAGTCCCACCAGCCATTGCTGGCGATGCCATGGCCATCGGTATACGCGCCCGTGCCGAGAGTGGCGTGGCCGGGCGAGGTCTTGGTGTTGGCATAGTCGAAGTAGCAGTTGGGGAAGTAAGCGCCTTCGTCGAGAAAAAGACGGAAGCCGCGATCTTTGAAGTCGCTGCGGTAGCGTTCGAGGTAATCCTCGCGGAACTGGTCGATGACGAGCAGGACGACCAGCTTGGGGTGGGCGTCATAGGCGCTGGCGGCTGCGGGCAGCGTGTTCAAGAAGGGAAGCAGCGCGGTCAAAAGGCAAGTCAGCAGTCGTTTAGTCATAGGTATTGGGCGCAGGGATCGAACGCTGCCCTGCGACTGCCCCCATGGTATCAAGCGCGGTGCAAGAGTTTGTAAAGATTGCAAAAATGACCGCAATGCTAGGATGGTCGCAATGCACGATTCTGTTTCAGAAGCAATGGGTAGCCCGCACAGCAGCGGCTGGGCCGCACGGCCTGTAATTCTGCGCAAACTGATTCTTTGGGTGCTGTGTGTGTTGATGTTTGAGTTGGCGCTGATTGCGATCGCTCCCAAACTGCGCTCGGACAGCGTGTGGAAGCTGGCAAAGAATGCCATGGAAGCACGGATTGTTTTTGATGACACAACCGTTTACATGGCACAAGCCGACCGGGCGGCGCAGCTATCCCCCAATCGGATCTACGAAACGGTGTTTTTTCAGCGCCACGTGCGCTACATCTATCCACCAACGGCCTTGCTGCTATATCGGTTTTGGCAATGGGGCGGGCGCGTGGGGATTCGACCTGCTTCGCTGATGAACGCAATGTTGATTGCGGCGCTGTGGGGAAGTTTTGCCATCGCCGGACAATTTTTTTTGGACGTGGCCGGGAAGCATAGCGCACAACCTTGGAGCCAGCGGGATCGATGGCTGGCCCGTGCGCTCGTCGCACTGTTGGGGCTGACGTTTCTTCCGCTGGTGAATGCGTACTGTCTGGGACAGATGCAGACGCTCATCAACTGCGCGCTGATTGCCAGCGCTTTTTTGTGGATGCGTGACCGCCGCGTCGTGCCGGGCGTTCTGGTTGGACTGACTTGTTTGCTCAAGCCGCAGGCATCCCTGTTTTTACTCTGGGGATTGTTGCGCAGGCAGTGGAGTTTTTCCGCAAGCCTGTGCACGGTGGTTGCATTGGGAGCGGCGCTCTCAGTGGCCATTTTTGGCTGGCACAATCACGTTGCGTACTTGCAGGTTGTGCATTTTTTGAGCCGACACGGAGATTCGTTTGCCGCCAATCAATCCTGGAACGGGCTGGCACACCGATTGCTACATGTGGGCATCTCGAACTATGCAATGCCGACCACGCTCTACCCGCCCTACAACGCGGCAATCTATTGGAGTACGCTGGCTAACTCTGTGCTCCTGGTGC
>JAJZCX010000176.1 GCA_021851625.1 Acidobacteriota bacterium
CGGCGAGAATGGGGCACCCGAATTTTTGCAAACACTGGAGATGGAAACGCGCTCGTCCACACGTCGCTATCAGGGCTGAGCCATGCTCCATACGGCCACGTAGTTCGGTTGGTTCCACAAAATCTGTGCGGGCGACAAGGCAATGAACCCTGATGGCTGGAAGGGACGACGCGCGTAAATCTCCACCCCAGTGATCGTCCATAAACCGTGGCCGATCGGCGCGCAGGTAAAGCGTGTACTCTCCAAAAAAATCTGATCGCAATAGGTACGCTTGCCCCAATCATCGAAGGGGACAGGTGGCCCGACAAACGCTTCAATCTTTTCTCGGTGCAGAAACTCTTGCAGTCCCTGATGCGCCAACTCCTGCTGAAAATCCAAATTGCCCATGAGTCCATCCACGGGTACAACAGAAATGTTGGAGTAATAAGCCATGGCTCCGGGTTGGTCATAGGCGAGCACGCGGTGGATGTGATCCTGCGCTTCGATGGCTTGTTCGAACTGCACCGGCGGCAAGGGTAAGGATTGCAGTTTGGAGTGGTGCCAGCCGTAATGTTGAAAGAGAGCAAGCGAAAACACCACGGCACAGGCCAAGGCAATCAAGCGTGGGGTGTGCGACCCTTGCCGCGCGCGCAGCAAAGCAGCCGTTGCGCGTGCCGAAGTCAATGCGGCCAATAGCGCCCAGCTTGTGTAATACCAGGTCCAGCGAGTCTCGCTGGTCATGCGCAGCGTGATGTAGGCCGCGTGGAGCAGCACTCCAATAAAGAACGGCAACTCCGCGTAGAGCAGCCAGCGATCCCGCTGCCTGCGCCAAAGCACCAGCAGCGCCAACGCTGCCAGCGCCAGAGCGATGAGCGCCGTATGCGGTAAATTGTGCCCAAAGCGATGATCCCAGGGGTTGCTCGACTTCAACAGACCGCTGATGGGGACGATGTTGTGAAACCAGACAAGATTAGTGAGCAGGTATCCGCCCCAGAAGAGGATGTAGAGCGGAATGCACTGCAAGTGCCAGCGCAACGAGCGGCGATCGGATTGTCGCGCCGACCACAGGAGCACGGCAATCCAGATGGAGGCGATCACGAAGATCGAATCCAACCGGCTGAGCACGGCCAGCATGGCTGCGGCGTTGAACAGAAATGCCGCGCCGCAGGACGGGGATTCAAACCAGGCATGCAACGCCAACAACATGGCCGCCAACACCGCTGCGCTTAGTGAGGATTCGGTGCCCAGTTGCAGTCCAAAGAGAAAAGGCAGCAGAACCGTCCAAGCAATCCAAGCCTCGGCCCCCAGCTTCTGTAGAAGGTGCCGCGCCAGCCACAGCGTAGTCAGATTCAGCAGCACAATGAGTGCAGCAACGGCGTGCAGACCGGATGCCCGCCCCGGAAAGAATTTGTAGACCAGCGCGCAGAGCAGCATCCAGACCGGGTGGTAGCCATTGGTGGGCATCAGCCGATTGAAGGTGCTGCCGTGGCCGAGGGCAAAGTTGCGGCCCACTTGCAAATAAAAAAAACTGTCATCGGCAAAAAATGGATTGGGAAAGCGAATTAGCAAGGCCGCATAAGCCGACGCGAGGAGCAGAAAAAACGCTTGCAGCCAGCGCGGTTCGTTGGTCGTTGTGGGAACTAGGCTGCGTGCGTCTGCGTGGTTAGGAGTGAAGGAAGAAGCGTCCATAGGCGGCGAAATTGATCGTACCAGTGCGCGGCCTAGTAGAACAGATATTTCTTCCAGTGCGCGTCCGAGGAGCCGATCATGCGTAGGATGTGGCGGCTGGTGTGCAGGGAAAACGGACGCGGCTGGCGTTGCAGCTGCATGTCGTCCAACTCCTGGGGCAGGCTGCTGCCCTTTTTGCGATTGCAGGTGTGGCAACAGGCGACGAGATTCTCCCATGTGGACAGACCGCCGCGCGAACGTGGGATCACATGGTCGAGTGTCAGCTCCGCCGCAGCGAGAACCACGCCACAGTACTGGCAAGTATTGCGGTCGCGCAGCAAAATATTTTTACGCGAGAGCGCCCGCGTCTGATGAGGAATTCTGCGGTACTCCAACAGGCGAATGACCGAGGGCATGGGCATGTTGATGCGCGCAGCGTGCAGGGAAAAGCTGCGTTCCTCTTCCGTGGCGGCCACGCCTTTGAGCACCAGCACCAGCGCTCGGCGCGCGCCGCAGATATTGATTGGCTCATACGATGCGTTCAGCACCAGCACCGGCGTTTGCAGTGCATGCGTGCCCGTGTTGCTGACGGTGCGCACCGCGCCCGACTCGACTTGTAGCGCGGGCGCGGGGCTTAGTTTGCCTGCGGCCCTGCGCCCGGCGGGCTTCTGTCTGCGCGTGTTTACGATGGCGCTTGCGTACGGCATGGCTCTGCACTCCTTGATAAACCAGGTGTCGTTTCCATCCTCGCGCCCAAGAAAGGCGCATCCCACAGGGCCACGCCCTCGCGCTGCGAGCGGGCTAGCGTGGCCACATGCACTGCTGCGGCTCCGGCGGCCAGCAAGACGCGCGCGCACTCGCGCGCCGTCGCGCCTGTGGTGTAAATGTCGTCGAGCAGCAGAATCGAGCGGCCAGCAATCCGCTGCGGCTCTGCCACGAAAAAAGCTCCGCGCAAATTGCGGCGGCGATCCCGCGCGCTCAGGTTGGATTGGCTCTCCGTGGCGCGCTGGCGGCCCAGGGCGCGCAGCGCAGGCTCTAGCTGTGGCAGGCTCGATGCGCGCAGCGTCCCTTGCTGTTTGCGTAGCGTGTGCAGCGTCGCCTCTGCCAAAAGAATCGTTTGGTTGAATCCGCGTTGGCGTTCTTTGTCGGGATGGAGCGGCACGGCCACCACGGTGAGCGCATCGGGCAGGTCAGGCATCTTAGCAATCGTTAGCGCCAGCAATGCACCCAGCGGCGCAGCCACAGAGCGCACGCCCTCATACTTCAGCAGATGGATCAGAGCGCGCAGAGTGTCTTGGTAAACGCCATAGGCCGCAGCCTGCGCAAAGGGAGGTCGCGCTCGCTCGCAGAGTTCACACAGCGATTCTGGAAAGAGTGTGTTGGCCGATTCCAAGCGCCGAAAGCCGCGCTGGATGTCGAACGCCGCTCCGCAGAGCGTGCAGCGTGGAGCCGTTTGTTCAGGAAGAGTGTGCCAGCAGGCGTGGCAGACGGGCGATGCGGAGAGATGCAGAAGCGGTTGATTGCAGATGCGGCAGACAGAGGGCAGAAGCGCGCAGCTTACATCCTCTACAGGAGAACGCAAAACGCGCGCAGCAAAGGGCAGAGCATGCGCCGGACTTCGTAGAACGCGCACCACCGCACGCCATGCGGATGTCTCCGACGGCGCTGCCGTCGCCGTCCGGGCCGCGGGCCAGACGGTTCTCCGATCTGGGAGCAACTTGCGGAAGACGCACCTCGCTCACTTGCCGATCGTACTTGCCGCCATTGTAAAGGATTTTGTGCAGCTTGTCGTGCGCAGGCTTGGTTTGCCGATGGAGTTATGGCATGGAGACAAATTTTTCCTGTCATCATCGATGAGCGATAAGGAACAAAAATTCCCGATTCGCCACTGCGGCATCTTTTCGTATTTGGTGTCTTTCATTTTCCGCTATTCACCCAGTACATCGTACGCGCCCTGATAGACAGATTTGGATGCCCAGTACACTGCAAGCGCAAAACATGAGGGCCGGGTGAATCCAAGGTAGGACGAAAGCTGAGCAAGTAACGATTCGGCAGGTCATTCCGAATTTCCCCCATGTCGATGGCGAGCGAGTTTGCGTTTTTGAAGCTAAAGTACTCGCCGCCGGTGAGGTGTGTGAGAGCCTGCGGAACATTCCGCCGCATCTTGTCCTTGACGGCGACAAAAGCAATCTCAGCCATACGTAAGGGTGGGAGCAGATCGCCAGCACAATCCCAGCCCTGAATAGCGCGGTTTCCGTGCGCGTCGGGATCCGCTCCAGGCGTGCGGCTCATGCAACCGCCCGGGGCATAAGGAGTTTCTGCGTAGGTTGTGCCCGGAAGCTTTTTGGCATGATGGGCAACATCGGATCGCGTGCTTGAAAACGCCAGACTGTAGATGGTTGTGTTGCTATCGCCAACCGCCCGCACCACGCTGTCAAGAGATATCTGACTGCCGTTGTCAGAGGTTTCGCTAATCAGTAGGATGGCGCGCCGGTAGCGCAGGGGAAGAGCGTTGAGTTGTCGGATGCCGAAGGCTATCGCATCCAAAATCGCTGCTCCACGATCGCCGGGATCCAATTCGGCGATGGTTTCTGCGGCATCAGGAATGCTTGCGGAGAAGGTGCGAGCAAGGCTTGGAGCACTGTCAAAGCGGATGACGGCAACCGTGTGCGGAACATCG